>JBOGMW010000170.1:0-30288 GCA_050746805.1 Candidatus Acidiferrales bacterium
GGTCACGCTGCTCTACGAATTGCAGCGCCGCAATCTGAAGCGCGGCATCGCCGCCCTCTGCCTCGGCGGAGGCAACGCAGTCGCCCTCGCCATCGAGCGCCCATGAGCAGTGGTCTTCACGACGCAGCGGGCGGAGACGCGGCCTTTTCCGTCCGATCGTGGCCGCAAAAGGCGCAAAACTTGTCGCTTTCGACGATTTCGTGTCCGCAATTAGGGCACGAAGGGTGCAGGTCGCACCGGCAATTCGGGCAAAAGTTGAAGCGTGGACCCACGGTCGCCCCGCATTTCGGGCAGGTGTAGGGAAGCGGCTCGCGCACCAGAAAATAAATGATGAATCCGAGCAGGAAATATGCGGGCATCAGGATGATGCAGACAATCGTCCACAGAGCTGAATTCATGCCGCGGCGCTTGGCATCGCGATTCACGTAACCCAGCAACAGAATCCAGGGGAAAATAAAAATGGCGAAGAGCGTGATCAATCCCGCCAAGGCCAGCGACGCGATCACCGGGCTGTAACCGTCCGGCCATATCGAGCCGTTATTAGCGACGCCGGACAAGTTGATCAACATCGCGACGATCTGCGCGATCACGAATATGACGATCAGCGCGATCACCATCCATCGAGGAATCACCGCCAGCTCGTCGCGAAACCGCCAGCGCTCGCGCTTGCGGCGCAGCCGGATCAGCCGCATGCGCTCGTTCCACGTGCTGCTGATGCCTCCGCCGGTTCTCGGTTCTTTATCGTTCATAGCTCCCCGCTTTCCATTGCATTGCTCACGCGCAGCGTTTGGCGCATTTCAGTCCAGATCCTGCTCAAATCCGCTTTTTCGCCCTGCCAGAATCGCGCCCGTGGCAAAAAGAGCCGGAATGCCCCACCACAGTACGAATCCAATCTCCCAGAGCGGTTTCGGCAACCCCGCGTGTTCACCGGCCCAGGCGAAACCTCGCCATACCCACGGCGCTGTCGCCACTCCCACGGCCCAGGAAACTCCGCTGACGGCCCACAGCAGCTTGTGGCCCGCGCTGCGTTCCCGTAGTTCGTTGGCCCGCAAGCGAACTCGCAGCTGCGTGCGGCTGGCAAGGTTTCTGGGCAGGTCGATGCCCGTGCTGCGCAACGACGCGAGAGCCTGATCGGTCTGCTCGGCAGCCCGGGCACACGCATCGCAATCGCGTAAGTGGTTTGCAAGCCATGCGCGGTCTGCACTCGATATCACTTCTTCTACGCGCTCTCGGTCGATCATCTGCCTTGCGCGTGTGTGCGGATCGTCGATCATCTTTCCTCCTGCGGCAGCAAGCGGCGCAGAGCTTCCAGGCCGCGATACAGGCGCGACTTTACGGTCGCCACCGGCGCGCTAACAATGGACGCAATTTCCTCGATCTTCATATCCTCTTGAAAGCGCAGCACCAGCACTTCCCGGCAAGCGGCCGGCACGGACGCAAGCAAGAGCTGCATCGCCGTTTGGCTTTGCTGCTGAACGGCAAGTTCCAGAGGCGAATCCGAGGACGGCGTCGCGGGCTCGAAGGCTGACGTATCGTCCGCGGGAGCCAGCAGCTCGTCGAGGCTTTGCGGCTTTTTCTTGCGCTGCCAGTCGATCACCAGATTGCGCGCGATGGTGAAAAGCCAGGCCTCAAATTTGCGCCTGCCGTCGTACTGATGGCCGCGCTCAAGTACGCGGATCCACGTTTCCTGAAAGAAGTCCTCGGCGTGCTCGCGATTGCCGATCAGATGGATCAGGTAGCGGAGCAGCCGGTATTGATACTGTTCGATGAGAGCGTCGAGCAGGTCTGGATCGCGGCGCCGGAGGTCGCGCGCGAGCGCCTTCGTATCGTCTTCGATCATCCTGGAGAAGAGCAGGGCGCCCCGCCATCCGCACCAACCGCTCGATCGTCGTCCGAGTCCTGCTGCAAAAGTGGAGCTCATTCTAATTGGTATACGTGCGAGCGGCAAAGAAAGACGCATGGACCACGGGTGCTGCCAGGGGTGCGCGATTTGCCGGCCGCCGGGGTAAAAACACGCCGTTTTTTGGCCTGCACCAAAAAATCCAGCCAAAGTCGATCCGTGATGGCCTTCAAAAGAGGCCTGTGAAGCTTCACAATCGCTCAAGGGACCCGCAGTCCCAGGAATAGGCCCCCAGCCCCAGCAGGCCTCGGCCCGGGCCTATACCTCTTGCGAAACGAATCGAAGTATCGAAAATTCGCTGCGGTTGGGTCGCGCTGGCCGTCTGCCTGCGCTACAATCACCTTCATGTTCTGTCCTAAATGTGGTGTCGAATATCGGTCCGGTTTTAAGATCTGCTCCGATTGCGGCGTCAATCTTGTCTCGAATCTGCCGGTGAAGGCAAAAGCTCCCGGGAAGTCGGCCGATCACGCGTCTCCCGTCACCGTCTGGCGGGGAGACGACCCAGTCGCATTTAGTGCCGCGCTTGCGGCTCTCGAAGAAGCCGGGATCCCCGCGCGAGAACTCTCGCTGCATGACCAATTCACCCAAATTCTCGCGATCCAGCCTAACGAGCTGGCGATCCTCGTCCATCCGGAAAACGCCGCGCGGGCCGAGGAAGCTATCCGCGAGGCGTTGACGCCGGGACCCTCCGATACCCAACTCGCATAGCCTTCGTCGGGTGACCCGGATTGGCATGGGTGGTGCGCGCAGTTTCGCTGCAAGTTTCGGCTATTGCGCTGCTTCGCTTTCCTTACCTCGCCTTGTTCGCTATGATCTCGTCGATGTCTGCCGACTCCATCAAAACAGTTGCCGTGCTTGGCGCGGGCACCATGGGCAACGGTATCGCCCACGTTTTTGCGCGGTCCGGTTACCGCGTCCTGTTGCGCGACGTGGAAAAGAAATACCTCGACCGCGCCGTTGAAACCATCTCCAAAAATCTCGAACGCGAAGTGGCCAAAAATAAGATCACTGCCGAAGACAAATCCGCCGCGCTGGCTCGCATTCAACCACTTACGGACAACGCCGCGCTCGTCGCGGCCGATTTCGTCGTGGAGGCTGTCCCCGAGCAGCTAGATCTGAAGGTTCGCCTGCTGAAAGAAGTCGGCGCCGTCGTCGGCCCGGGCGTGATTCTCGCTTCCAACACCTCTTCGATTTCCATCACCCAACTTGCCGCGCACACGGCCAGTCCCGACCGTTTCATCGGCATGCACTTCATGAATCCCGTGCCGATGATGACGCTCGTCGAAGTGATTCGCGGCCTGGCCACCAGCGACGCTACTTTCGCCACCACCACGGCGCTCTGCGAAAAGTTAAAGAAAACTGCCGTTGCAGTAAACGATTCGCCGGGCTTCGTATCCAATCGCGTGCTTATGCCGCTGATCAACGAAGCCGCGTTTGCGGTGATGGAGGGAGTCGCCACGCCCGATGCTGTGGACGCCGTCATGAAGCTCGGCATGAATCATCCCATGGGGCCGCTGCAGCTAGCCGATTTCATCGGTCTCGATGTATGCGTCGAAATTCTTGATGTCCTGCTCCGCGGTTTCGGCGATCCCAAATATCGCGCCTGCCCGCTGCTCCGCAAATACGTTGCTGCCGGCTGGCTGGGACGCAAATCCGGCCGCGGCTTCTACACGTACTCCTAATGCGCAGCGGGCAACCTCAACGATGGCTCAGGAATCACTAGAGAAGCCATTTGACCAAGCCATGGCCCTTGCCTCCACGCCGGTGACGAACTCGGGTCACTCGCGCCATCTCCGTCGGCGCTGGCAATCGCTTTCGCTCGCGCTCGGCACACTCGCCATCGCTATCTGCGCCGTAGGAATTGCCCGCGCTCAAGATTCGCAGTCTTCGCCGAACTCCTCTGAGCCACAGCTGCATCACCTGGAAGTGCCGACGGCGGGAGAAATCACCTCGCGGGTAAAGCTCGTCGCCGTCTACGCCACCGTGCGAGACAAGCACGGCAAAATCGTCCCCAATCTCGCCAAAGATGATTTTGTGCTCGAGGAAGACGGTCGCCCGCAAACCATCTCTCACTTTGTAGTTCAGACGGACGTGCCGCTCACCCTCGGATTGCTGATTGATACAAGCTTGAGCCAGAGCGCCGTCCTACCCGCGGAACGCGACGCAAGCTACACTTTCCTCGATCACGTTCTCACCGCGAAAGACGTCGCCTTTGTCATCCACTTTGATCGCCAAATCGAGCTGCTTCAGGATTTAACCTCATCGCGGCCAAAGCTTCAGGCCGCGCTCCAGCTTCTCCAGACCCCCGAACTCAATCGCGACGAAGGCAATGGCGGAAACGGAGGCGACGGCGGTGATCAAGGTCACCGCGATAGCGGCATGGGCGGGGGCACGCATTTGTACGACGCGATCTGGCTCGCCTCAACCCAGCTGATGAAAAAGCAGCAAGGCCGCAAAGCAATCTTCGTCCTCACCGACGGAGTTGATCGGGGCAGCAAGGAATCGCTTACCAGCGCAATTGAAGCCGCGCAGCGCGCCAATACCGCCGTTTACACCATCTACTTCGCAGGTCAAGAAGGCCAGCAGGATCAAGGTAACCGCGGCCGCCATGGGCACTGGGGCGGCATGGGCGGACCAATAGGATGGCCCGGAGGCGGAGGCTACCCGGGCGGCGGTGGTGGATACCCCGGAGGCGGTGGAGGAGGGAATCGTTACCCGCGCCAGGCGCGCGTCGACGGCAAGAAAATCCTGTTGCAAATTTCCGAGCAGACCGGCGGCATCATGTTCGAAGTATCGAAAAAACTGCCGCTCGATCGAATCTATACCGTCGCCCAGGAAGGTCTGCGCAATCAGTACGACATCGGCTACACACCCAATCCGCCGGATTCCGATTCCGGCTATCACACCATCCGTCTCACCGCGAAGAAAAAGGACCTCACCGTCCAGGCGCCGCAGGGCTACTACTCCGGCCCGTAGCTGCGGCTGGACTTATATGTAAAGGCAACCCGCATCAAGAACGCCGCTCCATCCTGCATGGAATTTCGAATCAGAGCGGCATTACGCGCAGACGGGAGCTTCGTTGACTTACAGCAACCTGCACTCTAAGATCGTGAAACCATGCCTGATTCGGATGCATTCCTCGGCGAAACCATTTCCCATTATCGAATCGTCGAACGGCTCGGTGGCGGCGGAATGGGCGTGGTGTACCAGGCAGAAGACCTGAAGCTGCATCGCCAGGTGGCGCTGAAGTTCCTTCCCGAAGAGCTCGCCAAGGACCGTTCCGCCCGCGAACGATTTCAGCGCGAGGCTCTCGCCGCTTCCGCGCTCAATCATCCTAATATCTGCACCATCTACGAAGTCGATGAAGCCGATGGCAAGCCTTTCATCGCCATGGAGTTGCTCGAAGGCCAGACCCTCAAGCATCTGATCGGAGGCAAGCCGCTCGACGTGGAGGAGATCGCTGATCTGGGCATCCAGATCGCAGACGCACTCGATGCCGCTCATTCGCGGGGCATCGTCCATCGCGACATCAAGCCGGCCAACCTTTTCGTCACCGATCGAGGCCACGCCAAGATTCTCGATTTCGGTCTGGCGAAGGTTACGGCGCGTCCGCGGCCGCTCATGTCCGAAGTCGTCGCCGCTGGGTCCACCATGATCACCGAAGTGTCCGATGCCCAGCTGACCAGCCCCGGATCGGCGGTGGGAACCGTCGCCTACATGTCGCCCGAGCAAGCGCGGGGCAAGGAACTCGACGCGCGAACCGACCTCTTCAGCCTTGGCGTGGTGCTCTACGAAATGGCCACCGGAGCGCTCCCGTTCCGTGGAGATACTTCCGCCGTCATTTTCGACGCGATCCTCAATCGCGCACCTGTACCGCCTGTTCGCCTGAATCCCGATTTGCCCCCGCAGCTCGAGGCCATCATTAACAAAGCTCTCGAAAAAAATCGCGATTTGCGCTGCCAAAGTGCCGCCGAGCTTCGCGCCGACCTGAAGCGCATGAAGCGCGAGCTAGATTCCGGACGTTCGGCGCTCGCCAGCAATAGCTCGTCGGTCGCAGAGCCATCTTCTTCCGTTCCTTCGCACGCGTCGCTTTCCGTAAGTGTTACGGCCGCGGATAGACTTTCGGGCGTCTCCGCCCTTCCGGCGGCTCCCGCCCGGAGCAAATGGCCTCTGATCGCCAGCGGCATTGCGGCGCTCGTGATCGTGGGTGCTTTGAGCGCCTATTTCTTCCTCGGCAGATCGTCCGCAGTTCAGAGCATGCCCTTCCAGAATTTCAGCATCGCCCAGATCACTCATTCCGGCGACGCCGCGGCGGCGGCCATTTCGCCGGACGGGAAATTCATTCTCAGCGTGCGCAGCGCCCAGGGCGAGGAAAGCCTCTTGCTTCGCAATATCCCGACGGATAGCGATACGCAGGTCGTCGCGCCCGCGCCGGTTGTGTACCAGTCGCTTACATTTTCGCCCGATGGCAATTACATCTATTTCCGCCAGGCTCAGGATAACTCGCTCAGCTCGTGGAATCTGTATCGCGCGCCGGTGCTGGGCGGCTCTCCGCAAGTAGTCGTTCGCGATATCGACACCAATATCAGCTTTTCTCCCAACGGGAAACGCATCGCCTACGCCCGGTTCAACGATCCCGAAGTCGGCAAATGGCGCCTGCTTTCGGCCGATCCGGACGGCGGCAACGAAAAGGTTCTGTTGATCACGTCTGCGACTGATGGATCGTATTACGTGGCCTGGTCGCCGGACGGGAAGCACATAGCTCTCAGCAGACGCACACCGGGCAAGGATTTGGGCGGCATCGATGTCTTCGATGTGGCCAGCGGACAAGCAAAGCCGTTCGTGCGCTATCCGGACAAATTGACCTATGAACTGGCGTGGCTGGCGAGCGGCCAAGAGCTGCTGGTGGACTACTCGCCATCTTTGGCGATCAGCATGGTGCCGCAACACGGGCAGATCGGTGTTATCTCATATCCGGCGGGAACATTCCGCACCATTACGAACGACACAAACGATTACACCACTCTCGGCGCGTCCGCCGACGGAAAAGCGATTTCTACAGTGCAGGTACAGAATTCTGTGGAGGTGGATGTGTTGGCGGGCGACGGGAAGGGCACTGCCACGGCGGTTCCCAGCGTTCCTAAATGGGAAATGCTCACCGGTTTTGACTGGATGCCGGGAGGCAAACTTTTGATCGCTGAGGGAAACAAGCTGCTAAGTGTAGCGCCCGACGCTGATAATCCGGTTACGCTCCCGAGCGAACCATCCGCGTTGTTCCTCCTTCCTACAGTGTGCTCCGGCGGCCGTTACATCGTATTTTCTTGGGCATCGCACCAGGGCATGAATTCGGTCGCATTGTGGCGAGCGGATGCGGACGGCGGGCATCCTCTGGAGCTGGCGCCCGGAAGCTCGAATACCTTCGCGCAGTGCTCGCCGGATGGCAAGTGGGCGTATTACTCTGAGCTGGGCGACTATCGATTGATGCGCGTGCCGGTCGGCGGCGGTACGCCTGAAGTGGTTCCTGGCAGCTCCGTGCCTCACGCGATTTTTAGCGCTTTTGGTATTTCTACGGACGGAAAGATGCTGGCCTACGTCGCGTCGATTTCGAACCCCGCGACGATGAGCAATATTTCCAGGATGACGCTCGTCGATTTGGCCGCCGACGGAAAAACGCCGCCGCGCCTCACCGATGTGAACCCGCACTTCGCGGGCTCCGAGGTCCACTTCACCCCGGATGGCAAAGCGCTCGCGTATGCCATAGAAGAAAAGGGCGTCGATAACCTCTGGGAACAGCCACTCAACGGCTCGAAGGGCCGCCAGCTTACCAACTTCACCTCCGCACGTATGGGAGCATTCGCCTGGTCGCCGGACGGAAAGAAACTCCTCGTCGCCCGCGGTCAGTCTACCTCCGACGTAATCCTCCTCCACGACACCACCCAGTAGCCCTCGCTGTGTCGTATCGCAATCAAACGTCAGCCAGCCTTGACTATCAGAGCCAAGCGCGCGCAAACGGCTGGTCCTTTGTCTTCGGAGGATGCGAGTGAGCCGCAGTGCCCCAAGCTCCCAGATAAATGAGTGCCGCTGAGACAGAAGGACGTGCTCCGCCCTATTCGCGGACGATTTCAGCATTGGCGCTTGGCGAGACGATGCGCACCAGTTTCTTGCCATCGAGGTACAGGTCGACTTCGAGGTCCGCAGTCTTCACTTGCAGTTCTTCGAGCCGTTTGCCACCGGAGTCCTGCTCGCCCAGCGAATCGACGGTCACGCTGCCCGGCGTCAACGCTTGCGGGATCAGCACTGGAAACGTCTGCTCGCCCTTCGTCTGCCGGTCGTATAGGCGCGCCAGCACGCCAAACTGGTCATACATGTTGTTGTCAAGAATCGCGATGTTCGGAGACGCGAACGTGAACTGCTGCGTGTACGGCTGCTTTCCGGCTACACGGAGGTCGATCATCGCCACTGGCCCGTTGAATGTGATTGCCGCGGCGGCTTTCTTTGCGCCGTGCGTGGACCAATCGTACCGCACCGGCGTGCCGTCGGGATGCAATACCAAATTCCCAGTGACTCGCGTCATCCCGGTGGGCGCTTGAATTTCCGTGACGCCATGGGCCACCCAATTGCCGCCGTCCGGGTGGACGTCGAAAGTTTCCTCGCCGGCCTGCGTGCCGTTGACCATAATTTTGAACTTGCCGTGGTCGGACTCGAAGCCTGCCGAACCCGTTCCGCCACCCGCGCCAAACGCGAACGCCGACGACCATGCGATGCATGCGGCCAAGCTGCCGACCGCCATTGCGCGTCGCGCTATTAGCCGCGCGCGATTCACGCCGTCACCTTGCCGAAGATTTCCAACGCCAATATTTTTTCCACCAGTTGAACCCCAGGCACATTGGAGTCCACTCGATAGTCCGCCATCTGATAGAAGGGAAGCCTCTCTTGATAGAGCTTTCTGAAACTGGCCTCATCGCGAAAAAGTGGGCGATCCGTTATCTGCGCGCAGCGCACGAGGAGTTCCTCGATTGGGCAATCCAGCCAAATCAAAATCGCGCCGCTATCGCGCATCAATGCCAGGTTTTGCGTCTGCGCAACGGTGCCGCCTCCCAGCGATACCACGCGCGGCTTTTGATCTTCACGCGTCTCGGCAATCAGCCGCTCCAACTGCTCGTGCTCTAGGCGGCGAAATTCGGATTCGCCTTTTTTCGTAAAAATCTCGGGAATCGATTGATCGGCAGCGTCCGTGATGCGCCGATCCAGGTCGACGTTCATCCAGCCGAGCTGGCTAGCCAGTTGGCGCGCAGTTGTGGACTTGCCGCTGCCCATGAATCCGGTCAGGCACACCAACCTGCGCGATCGCTGCTCAATTTTCATAGAATCCGGGCTTCTCGCGGGTAAAACCGTGCGCTCAGTCCCGTTTTACGATGTTGATTGTACCATCGAAGGAAGTCAGCTCAACCTTGGCGCGTCCAGTGTTGAATGTGCCAAAGAGGCTGTTGCCGTATTTCGCGGACCAAGGGTCCGGATGCACCGGCGGCGCGAGCTTTGCTTCGTTGTGCACGGCGCCCTTCAGCGAAGTAGCGCTCAGGTCGAAAGAATCGCCCGGCGAAAAGCGGACTTCAATATTGCCGCTGTAGTTCCGCAGCCGGTACATTCCGTTCGGCAGAAATTCTCCGTCGAACAGGATGTCTCCGGTGGAGGTCTTCGCGCGCACGTGATAGCTACGCGTATCCATAAATCGCAGGCTCCCGCTGATCGAGGAAACCTCTATCCGTCCGGCGCAGCGCAAACACTGGAAGGCCCCCCCCACCGTGTTCACCGTTAGATAACCGGCGGCGTCTTCTAGATCGACGGTCGCTCCGATTGTATCCACGTTCATGTCGCCCAGTACGCTGTTGACGCTCACGTTCCCGGAGTCGTCGTGAATCTGCAATTCGGCGTCTTCCGGTACGTTGATTTGGTAATCGGCGCGGAGCTGGCTGGGCGAAACGGCATCGGAAATTGGTCGCGTGGTGATATCAACGCGGTTGCCGGTCTTTTCCGCGTCCACCTCCACCTGACTGCTGGCACGATCGGCCACAACCATAACTTCCGATTTGGTCCAGGCTTTGATAATCACTTTTCCATTCGGATTATGAATAGTGATTACCGGACGCGAGTCGACTTTGAAGCGCTGCACCATGCGGTCGGCCGAAGCAGGCGCCGCACTCAGCAGTAGCAGGCAAGGAATGAGTAGCGCTGGAGATTTCCAGCCGACGGAAAGCGATTTTGACGTACAACCGTTCATTGACCCACCCCCCGGTCGGCCATCTGATCCAATAAGTCCGCTTTTTGCTCGTACGCCTGGTAGAGGTAGTCTCGCGCCAGTTCGTTCTCGGGCTCTTCGCGTACGTTTTTTTCACACAGAGCGATGTCGTTATCAACGATGGCCAAGTTCCGGTGAAGCGATGCGGTTACAACCGGGCTAGCGCTTGCCAGGTTCGAAAGCAATACGTGCTCCGCGGAATCGAGCTCCGAGTTGAGAGGCTTAACGGATTTTTGGGTGCGCGCCAGCCATTGTGAGTCGTCGATCTGCTTTCCGTTGGGACCTACAAACACGATGGAGGCGGCGATCAATATTGCAAGATAGCAGCCCGCCAACGCCGGTCGAAATCCTCCCGCGAACAAACCGGCGAACCACCCCTTAGATTTAGAAATGACCAATTCTGGTTGCCGCGTCGGGCTCGGCGCCACTTGCCGCGCTGCATCACGAATCAGGCCTTCCTCGTGGAGTTGCGCGCGCAAAGCGCTCCAGAGCCGCGGCGATGGCGCTACGTCTTCCAGGGACCAATCTCGAGCAGCATGGACGATGGCGCCAAAGTCCTCAGCCAGCGTGCGGCATTGCTGGCACTCTCGCGCATGCACGCGAGCCGCGGCCGAACGCTCACCGTTCATCCACTCGTCAAGGCGACTCGCGAATTGGCTACAATCCATCGTGCTCATCGGCTTCAATCCTCGCTGCTTGATGCGCCCCCGGCTGCCCGGCGTTCTTCCCGTGCTTTCTCGCGAACCGTTTCATGAAGTAAATCCCGCAGGCGCATGCGAGCTTTGTGCAATTGCGATTTCGAGTTACCGATCGAACATCCCATGATCTCCGCGATTTCGTTATGTTCGAAACCTTGCACATCGTGCAGGACGAACACTGATTTGTAGCCCGGCGGCAATTGTTCCACCGCTCGTTGCAGATTCACACGGTCGAGCGAGCCGCTAAGCCTGACGTCCAAAGTTCCAAAATCGCGCCGCGGCGTTCCTGATTCCTCATCGGGGTCTGTCACTTGCTCGAGCGAAGTTTCCTTGCCCGATTTCTTGCGAAGCTTCATTAATACCACGTTGACCGCCAGGCGATGCAGCCACGTGGAAAACGCGGATTCGCCGCGGAATGTGGAGACCTTCCGGAAAAGTTGAAGGAAGGCCTCCTGTGTGAGGTCTTCCGCTTCGGCCGTGTTCCCCACCATCCGAAGGCATAAGGAATACACGCGGCGGTTGTGCATCTGATACAACGACTCGAAGGCCGCCGCGTCTCCCCGCTGGGCCAGCCGGATTAACTCCGGCTCTGGAATGGCTCCAGTCTCTAATCGTCTCGTTCGGGTCACGCTACCCGCCGGGACGCATCCATCACTGCGATGCGTTGGTCTTTCCAAGAGTTGTACTTCCCCTTCTTGCAGCACAGCCGTCTTGCCTTTGCCCGCAATAGCGGGACCCCTGGGACTTGAAACGCCCTAAGATGCAAGACACAGTCAGAATGTCGTCCTATTTTCGTCTTTATCCGTTCGCGCGTCTAGTGGGCTAACGGGAAAAACACGAGATGAATTGGCGTGATTGCGGGTTCCGACTTTGGGGCGAAATAAGAGCGAACGAACTACGCGGTGGCTCTCGATAGCCGGGGCTTGAGTCGTACCGGCTTCGTTGTGGGCAGAGCGTCCAAATCGTAGGCCAGCCCGGCGAGTTGCTCGGTGGGCAGCGCACGCAAAAACGATTTCAGCACAACCTCGGTTTCGCGCAGGCAAGTATTGAAATCGTAGTGGAGGTCGTCGAGCTTGAGCCACGATGCGAGCGGCTGCGTATCCATGCCCTTGGCAATGTCGCCCGCCGATTCGCGGAACTCCCGCTCCAACTGTTGCAGCATTTCGGAAAGAATACGCAGTTTGTGGAAAAACCGCGAGCGGCCGCGGAACAAGAGACGGTGGATAATCTCATTCCACGAAGCGGCGCTCTGCGCCGTGTTCCCGCGAAAGAATTTCGAATTAAGGGGTTTTACCACCGGTAGCTCGGAAAGCGCCCGGCCGCGATGCTGTAGAGTGGTGCAGAATGAAGTGAGGGAGACCGACAGGGCTTTGACCAGTTCGGCAGCCACGGCCACTTGTTGACGGGCGCACACAAGCTCTCCACGAGACCGCAGCGAGAGCGCATCGTCCAGTGCCACGCTCATCATCGCGTACGCGCATTCCCAGCGACCGACGACGGTGTCGAAAAGTTCGCCCTTTTCGCCCGGAAGAACCATGATCCAGTCGTCCGAAACACTCGGACGCGCTGATGTGGATAGCATCTTTCGCCTAGGAAACACCACCGACCCCCAACATCGCCGTATTGTACCACCGCTTGCAAACCAACCGGGTTTCTTGGCAGTTCGCGGACCCGATAATTGATATACTGACGTGCGGCTTGCTGGAATCGTTGCCCGTCCAAAACATAGAAAGGTCCGCCTTGGAATTTGAGCCAATCGACCAGTACCTTCAGCGCCGCAAGAAACTAACCGAAATTGAAGCTCTTGGTTATTCGCCTCATCCACACAAATTTGACCAGACGCACACTGCGCGGCAAATTGTAGAGCAGTTTGGGGCTAGGACCGCTGAGGAACTTGCCGCGAAAGGCGTTGAAGCGCGACTGGCGGGGCGAATCGTGGCTCTGCGGCCGCATGGCAAGGCCGGCTTCGCGCACTTGACCGGCGACGGCGCTAAGCTACAGATCTACATTCGACTCGATATCGTGGGCGAACAGGCTTTCAAACTCTTTCAACTGCTCGACCTTGGCGACATCATCGGCGTCTCCGGTCATCTTTTTCGCACCAAGACGAATGAATTGACCGTGAAGGTGGAAAAACTGCAGCTGCTCACCAAGTCGCTGCTACCGCTACCGGAAAAATGGCACGGCCTGGCTGACGTCGAAATGCGCTACCGCCGCCGCTACCTTGACTTAATCGGCAACGAGCGCACGCGGGAGATTTTCCTGCGACGCGCGCGGATCATTCGCGAACTGCGGCGCTTCTTTGACGAGCGCGGGTACGTGGAAGTGGAAACGCCCATGATGCATCCGATTCTGGGTGGGGCAACCGCGCGGCCGTTCGTGACGCATCACAATACCTTCGATATGGATTTGTATCTGCGGATCGCGCCGGAGCTTTATCTGAAAAGACTCGTTGTCGGCGGCCTGGATCGCGTGTACGAAATCAACCGCAACTTTCGCAACGAGGGAATCGACGCGATTCACCAGCCCGAATTCACGATGCTGGAGTTTTATCAAGCGTATAGCGACGGCCCTTCGTTGATGGATTTAACCGAGGAGTTGCTGCAGGGCTTGGCGGAAAAAGTGTGTGGCAGCGTGAAAGTGCCTTTCGGCGAGCAAGAAATCGACTTCGGCCATTTCGAGCGGCTCTCGATGCGCGAAGCCATTCGCAAATATTGGCCGGCGGGAGCCGGCGAGCCGCCGAGCAGGCAAGAACTCACGGCGAAAGACGGCCCGCGTAAAATCGCCGATCGACACAACGGGTTCGCAACATCGAGGGGTATCGATACGGTAGCACTCGACGACACCGCATCCGATGGAGAGATAATTGGCGAACTGTTCGAGCTGATCGCCGAAAAACATTTGGTTCAGCCGACATTTATCTACGATTTCCCGGTCGAGATTTCGCCTCTCGCGAAGCGCCGCGAAGATGATCCATCTCTGGCTGAACGCTTCGAGCTTTTCATCGCCGGGATGGAAATCGCCAACGGCTTCTCCGAGCTGAATGATCCCGACGATCAAGAGCGGCGCTTTCGCGCTCAGGTGGAAAAGGGTGGGCAAGAAGTGCCCAAGGAAGTGGACGTTGATTACATCCGCGCGCTGAGCCATGGGCTGCCGCCCACGGCCGGCGAAGGCATCGGTATCGATCGCCTGGTGATGCTGCTGACTAACTCGCACGCCATTCGCGAGGTAATTTTGTTCCCGCTCTTGCGCGCTGCTTCTGAATCCGATGATGGCACGGGCGCATCTGGGGCCGGAGCGCTTTCAAGCGATCGATCCGCATGAGCTTCGAATGGCTGGTGGCGAAGCGGTATCTACGCTCGCCGAACCGGCCTGCCGTGTTGCGGCTGGTGACGTTTTTGGCCAGTGCGGGCGTAGCGGCCGGAGTGATGACGCTGGTGATCGCGCTCTCGATGAACACTGGCTTTCGCGAGGCGATTCGCAATCGCCTTCTAAGCGTCACGGCGCATGTAAACTTAAAGCCGCTCAATCCCGAAGGGATTCACGACTACCGCGCGCTAATATCGCGGCTTTCCAATACCCCCGGCGTGAAATCGATCGTCCCGGCTGTTTACGATACCGTGCTTCTTTCAACGGGCCGCCAGGCGCGAGGCGTGGTTCTGAAGGGCGTTGATCCCGAACGGGAGCGGCGCGTGGACGGCGCCCTGCAACATCTCGCGGCGGGCACAGCGAATTTCGCGCCGGACTCAACTGGCGTACCAGCGCTGATCGTGGGGCGCCTGCTGGCGCAAGATCTGAACATCTCCGTGGGCGATTATCTGACGCTCACCAGCCCCCAAGGTAATCTAACGCCATTCGGCATGGTGCCGCGTTCGCGGCGTTTTTACGTCACCGGAATTTTCGACTCAGGATTTTACGACTACGATGCGAATTGGGTTTTCGTGACTCTGCACTCCGCGCAAGAACTAGCGGGCGTTGGCGATGTGGTGAACCTTCTCGAAGTGCGGGTGAACAATCTCGATGAAGCGCAGTCCGTGGCCAACAAATTGGTGCGGCGGGCAGGGGCTGGATTCACATCCACCACCTGGATGCAGGAAAATCGAGCGCTGTTTCGCGCGCTGAGCCTCGAAAAGCTGGTAACCGCGCTGTTCGTTGGATTGATCACATTTGTCGCAGGGCTCAATATTCTGGTGGTTCTGACGATGACGGTCAGCGATCGCGCGCGAGATATTGCTGTGTTGATGGCCGTCGGCGCGCGTCGAAAACAGATTCGCGCGATCTTCATTTTGCAAGGCTTGGTAGTGAGCGCAATCGGAACGCTGATCGGTTTAGCCGCTGGATACGGCATCGCGTGGACGGCAAATCACTGGCGCTTGATTCCGCTGAATCCAGAGGTGTACGCGGTTCCGTACGTGCCGTTTCACGCCAACGGGTTCGATGCACTATGGATTGCCGCAGCCGCGCTGGCCATCAGCGTGGCAGCCACAATTCTACCGGCTCGCTCAGCTTCGCGAATTTTGCCCGTGGAAATATTGCGCTTTGAGTAGCACAGTGAAACAGTTAGGCTGGGCAGCGTCAACTATGGCGGGTGCGAAATTTTCGTTTGCGCGGCTTCGGTCAGCAGTGCAGTGTTTTCGCATAGGCGTTTCGATTCGTGCCGAAACCCGCGTGCATGCTAAACTGGCGTAGTGACTGAGAGCGGTGCCGAAAATTGGCAACGGGTGGCGACGGGAAGTTAGCGGCATCAGTTGGGAACTAATTGGGTTTAGGGCTGCATTTAGCCAGGTTAGGCTTCTGCAAGAGAACGAGATACGTCTGGCTAAGTTCGGCATCTAAAGTGTGTAAGAGATTCAGGAATGAATAGGCTGGCCAGCACGGCGATTGCAGTCGAGGAAGGGCAGACAGGCGCGTCTGGGTCTGGTCGGCCCGTTCTCAGGACAGAAGGTCTGCGCAAAGAGTTTTGCTCCGGCGGCCAGGAGATCGTGCCTCTCGCTGGTATCGATTTGTCGGTCGAGGCCGGTGAGCTGATTGCCATCGTCGGCCCTTCAGGCTCTGGAAAAAGCACATTTTTACATCTCCTAGCGGCTCTAGACACCCCAACAAGTGGTGCAGTATACTTCGCCGGAAATTCGCTACTCTCGCTCTCCGAATCGGCGCTGGCAGACTATCGCAATCGTTCCGTAGGTTTTGTCTGGCAGCGTCATCACCTGTTGCCGGATTTCACTGCCGCCGAGAACGTGGCCATTCCGATTCTGGTGCAAGGCGCGCCGGTGGGCGAGGCATTGCGGACCGCAGAAGGGTGGCTGGGGGAAGTGGGTTTGGCCAGTCGCGCACAACAGCGTGCCGGGGAACTTTCGGGCGGGGAGCAGCAGCGCGTGGCAATCGCTCGCGCGCTAGTGAATGGACCGGTCTTGCTGTTGGCGGATGAACCGACCGGCGATCTGGACGAACGCAGTGCGATAGGAGTGTTCGATCTGATCGAACGGCTGCACCGATCGCACCGCCTCACCACGATATTAGCCACACATAATTTGTCGCTGGCGCGACGGGCCGACCGTCTAATGACCTTGCATCGTGGGCAGCTTGCGCCGGGTGCCGAAGCGGTTGCGGGTGAGGCGGTAGCTCTCCGCCAGACCGTTGGCTTCCGGCCTACCGATCCAGGAGGGCTTGGGTGAACCGTGTTTGAACGCTACACAGAAAAGGCGCGGCGGGTGATCTTCTTCGCTCGGTATGAGGCCAGCCAGTACGGCAGCCCCTATATCGAGACAGAGCACCTGCTGCTGGGTTTGCTGCGCGAGGACAAAGCGCTGGCGAACCGCTTCCTGCGGACGCACGGCTCGATCGAATCGATTCGCAAGGAGATTGAATCGCGCATCACGGTGCGCGAACGCATTTCCACGTCCGTAGAAGTGCCTTTGAGCCAGGAGTGCAAACGCATACTGAATTACTCGGCGGAAGAGGCGGAACGTCTCGGCCATAAACACGTGGGAACGGAACACCTGCTTCTCGGTGTGTTGCGGGAAGAGAAATCCTTTGGCGCCGAAATCCTGCAGGAACGGGGATTGCGGCTTTCCACTGTGCGCGAGGAGTTGGCGCGCAGTGCGGGAGAGAAGGTGCCTGTGAACCGGCCAAAAGAAGCATCGCTACTTGCTGAGTTTAGCCGTGATTTGACGCAAGCGGCCATGGAAGGCCAGCTCGACCCACTGGTCGGACGCGACCGCGAGCTCGAGCGCGCTATTCAAATCCTGTGCCGCCGCACGAAGAACAACCCTGTCTTGATAGGCGAGCCAGGCGTGGGCAAGACGGCGATTGTGGAAGGCTTGGCGCAGCGCATAGCCGATGGCGACGTGCCTCCGTTCCTTGCCGACAAAAGGATTCTTTCGCTTGATTTGTCTCTGATCGTGGCCGGAACGAAATACCGAGGGCAGTTCGAAGAGCGGCTGAAGACCATCATGAAGGAATTGATGGAGAGTCAGAACGCCATCGTCTTCATCGACGAGCTCCACACGCTGGTTGGCGCGGGATCGGCGGAAGGCTCGCTCGACGCCGCGAACATCTTGAAGCCAGCGCTAAGCCGCGGTGAAATTCAGTGCATAGGCGCGACAACTCCCGGTGAATATCGCAAGTCCGTTGAAAAAGACCGCTCCCTCGAGCGCCGCTTCCAATCCGTGAAAGTCACGGCGCCGGGCGAAGATGACGCTATTCGCGTGCTGCAGGGCGTTCGCGACCGCTATGAGAAGTTCCATGCCGTCAGCTACACGGACGAGGCTATTCGCTACGCGGTTTATCTATCGAACCGCTACATCCCAGATCGTTTCCTCCCGGACAAGGCGATCGACCTGCTGGACGAAGCCGGCGCGCGCGTGAAGCTGCGGCAAGCCATGCTGCCCGACGAGGTGTCCGAGGTGCAGAAGCGGGTGAAATTCATCACCCATCGCATGGAGACGGCGATCGCCAATCACGAGTTCGAAAAGGCGCGCTTCTACTCCGAAGAAGAGCGAAAAGAAAAAGAACATCTACGCACGCTGCGCGAAAAGCTGAAGATCGATGACTCCTCCACCGGCATCGTTACGCGCGAAGATATCGAAGAGGTGGTGGCGCGCTGGACGGGCATTGCCGTCACCTCGATCAAGGAAGACGAGCAGCAGAAACTGCTGCGTATCGAGGAAGAGCTTCACAAGCGCGTGATTAGCCAGGACCGGGCCATCACCGCGTTGGCTCGCGCAATCCGGCGCAGCCGCGCCGGGCTGAAAGCGCCTGGTCGGCCCGTTGGTTGCTTCTTGTTCCTCGGTCCCACCGGCGTGGGCAAGACCGAAGTTGCGCGCCGGCTGGCGGAGTTTCTATTCGGCAGCGAAAAATCGCTGGTCCGCTTCGATATGTCGGAGTACATGGAGAAACACTCCGTTTCTAAACTGATCGGCGCGCCTCCGGGATACGTGGGCTACGAAGAGGGCGGACAGTTGACGGAACGCGTCCGCCGAACGCCGTATTCCGTGATCCTCCTCGACGAAATCGAGAAAGCTCACCAGGATGTGTACAACATCCTCCTGCAAGTTTTTGAAGACGGACAATTGACAGACGGCCTGGGCAATACTGTAGACTTCCGCAACACCATTATCATCCTGACCTCGAATCTGGGCGCGAGGCAGCTGCAGAAGCAATCTGGTCTGGGTTTCCAATCCACAGACCACACGCTGGTGGCTAAGAGCCAGGATGACATGGTTATGGGCGAGGTCAAGCGAGCGTTTAATCCGGAATTCTTGAACCGGTTGGACGAAGTGATCCTGTTCAATTCGCTCACAGACGACGACCTGCTGCGCATCATTGATTTGCTGGTTGGCCAGATCAACGACACGCTGGTGCACCGGCAAGTGCAGATCGTCTTGACGCCCGAGGCGCGTCAGTGGATTCTCGAAAAAACCTGCACCGATCGAAACTACGGTGCGCGGCCGCTCCGGCGCGCGCTGCAGAAGTACGTCGAAGACCCACTCTCGGAAGCTCTGATTCAGGGCGGACTCCAGAGGCCCGCTTCGCTAGAGGTTTATCTCGCTGGCGAAGGTCTAGGCTTCCGTCCTGTCGTGGAAGCAACCCCGGTGGCCCACTAAGAATCCTACTCGCGCGAGTCGGTCACTCACAGCCGACAGGGGAGAACACCATTTTGGTCGGGGACTGCGGCCTTGACTAGGTCTATGGCCGCGACCAGGTTTATCTTTCCGCGCGCACCCATGATTGCGGTGGTCGTTTGTCTGATCTTTTTTGCCGCGGCCGGATTCGCCCACGCTCAAAATGTGCCGCAGCCCGCTCCGGGCAAGCAATACATCATCACCAAGATCTTTTTCGAAGGGAACCGCCGCATTCAGCGCGACACGCTGCTGGCGCGCATTTTCTCGCGTCCTGGCGATCCGTACAACGTTGACGCGTTGCTGCGCGATTACCGTGCTTTATGGAACACGCAATTCTTCGAAAACATAACGCTGGAAGTGCAGAACGATCCGGATAATCCCAGCGGCAAAATCATTATATTCCACGTGCAAGAGCGGCCGATTATCCGCAGGATCGAATACAAGGGTGAAAAGTCGATCACCGAGTCGGACATTCTCGACGCTTACAAACAAAAGAAAGTCGATATGACGGTGGAGAGCCAGTTCGATCCCACCAAAATTAAGCGCGCGGAAGTGGTTATCAAAGATCTTCTTGCCGCTCACGGACGCCAGTTCGCGACCGTCAAAGCCACCTACGAGCGCATTGCCGCCACCAACGCCGTGAAGCTCACATTCGTGATCGACGAAGGCCCAAAGGTGAAAGTCGGCACGATCAAGTTCATCGGCAACAAGGCTTTTTCCGATGAGAAGCTGATCCGCTCCATGCACAACGACCGGCCCATCGCCATTCCGCTCGGAATCACCTTCATCCCCATCATGAGCAAGACGTTCGACCGGCCGAAACTAGATGAGGACCTGGAAGTGGGCATCCGCGGCATGTATCAAAATCATGGTTACTTTAGGGTCAACGTGAACGTCACCGGTTTGAACACCGTCGATCTGAACAAAGGTGGCATCCCCGGACCGTGGCCATTAGTAGGCGCCAAGCATGGGAAAGCGACCAACATCACCATCACGATCGACGAGGGCCACCAATATCACATGGGAAAGCTCGTCTTCCGCAGCTCCGATCCCGATCAGGGCCTTATTTTTAAACCCAATTTTTTGAAGGCTATCTTTCCGCTGAAGCCAGGCGACATCTTCGATGCGGACAAGATCCGCAAATCCCTTGATACCTATCGCAAGCTGTACGGTCAGTACGGCTACATTGACTTCACGCCGGAGCCACTCTTCGACGTAAATGACGCCAAGAATATTGTCAACCTGACTTTGCAGTTCGATCAGGAGAAGCAGTACTTTGTCCGCCGCATCACTTTTAGTGGAAACACCACCACGCGCGACAAAGTGATTCGTCGCGAGTTGCTTCTCGATGAAGGCCAGATCTTTAACAATCGCCTCTGGGAACTCAGCTTGCTGCGCCTGAATCAGTTGGGCTATTTCGACAAAATCAAGCCGGAAGACGCCGAATTGAAGCGCAACGTCAAGGCCGGCACCGTGGACATCAACCTAAAGCTGAAGGAAAAAGGCAAACAGTCGATCAGCTTTTCGGGAGGCGTCAGTGGATTGGCCGGCACGTTTGTGGGATTCTCATACCAGACGAATAACTTTTTAGGGCTGGGAGAAACGCTCACTCTTTCGGCCAACGTTGGCAATATTCAAAGCGAAGTTCAATTCGGATTCACGGAACCCTATCTCTTCGATCGTCCGATCTCTACCGGCTTTACTGTCTTTTATACGAAGTTTGACTACAACACGGCGCGGCAGGAAGGATTGCTATTCGGCCAGCAGGTGGCCATCGATCCCGCCCTGCAGGAGAACTACAACACGGATTCCAGGGGCTTCACCATTTTCGCTAGCTATCCGCTCCGCAAACTTTCCAAGGCGGGCTTTACGCGCGTCGGGCTGACGTACGGCTATTCCACCACGAACATCACTTCGTTCAGCTCCTCTGCAACTCTTTTGTTCGAGCTTACCAAGTTCACAAGCCTGGCCGGCCCTTCCGCGCTCGACGGTATCGACCAGAGCACGATCACTCCGACGATCACCTATAGCAGCATCGATAGCCCGGTGAATCCAACGCGCGGGAAAAGCTTTTATTACGGCCTCTCCTTCCAGGGCGGGCCGATCGGCGGCAACGTCAACACGGTCAGCAACAATTTCGAATTCAAGTATTTCCACCCGATGTACCACCACCGTAACGTCTTTGCTTTTCATTTTACGACGAATATGATTACCGGCTACGGAGGCAAGGACGTTCCCCCGAACAGCCGCTATTACCTAGGCGGCGAGCAAGATGTACGCGGTTACGACTTTTATACAATTTCGCCGTTCGTTTTTATTCCGTCGGCCACCACTGTCAACGTAAGCTTCACCAATCCGCAGTTGTTGAATCAGGGCCGTCCGGTGACCGAAACCGTGCCTATAAACTTGCTCGAATGGGTGCCTAGCCGTCCGGGCGGTGATTTGACTAGCGTGGCCAACATCGAATATCGCATTCCGCTTTACAAGCAATACGCCGGGTTGAGCCTGTTCAACGACATTGGAATTAGCGGCATCTTGCGTCCCTCGCAGCTCGCCCTCGATCCAGCGGCCGTCGCTCCGCTGCAACAGCAATTTCCAAATCCTGACTTTCCCTGCACACCGGGTGCGCCGTGCGTTCATATTCCGACAAATTTGCCGGTCGCTGCCGGCACCAACTTCCGCCCGCACACTTCCGCGGGCATCGAGATCGATTTCCAGCTTCCGATTATCCAGGCGCCGTTCCGCATCTATTACGCGTACAATTACCTGCGCCTGAATCGAGTGATCGCGCCGCCGCTCGGCGGGTATTACATTCAGCCGGCGGTTCGGCAAGAGCTGCAGCAGTTGGGCGTCTACAATACGCAGGTCACTCCGGAGCTGCAGAATATATTGATGCAAGCCCAGTCGACGCAAATCATTCCGCCGAGCCTGTTTGAGGCGCCGTCGGTCCTGCGGTTTGCTGTCAGCAGAACGTTCTGATTGGGTGGGTATGGCGGCCAACGAGAGTCAAAGGCGCGAATGATCCTTGGCGCGCGAGGAATGCGAGTGAAGACGCTTGGGGGGATGCGCATGAAAGCGTGGGTTCTAGGCGCGGTGATCGTTTTCACCGTTTGTGTGGCCGGCTGCGGCGGCAATTCGACCGCCGTGGCAGTCACTATCAACGGTCCGACCGGCACCAGCCCCATCAGCACTACTGGGGGATATCCGGTTCCCCCCAATAATTCCGCGCAGCTGGCGGCCACCGTTTCCGGAATCACGGCAACTACCGTCTACTGGCAGGTCTGCTTGCAGGCGACGTCTCCTCCCACAACTGCCACCACGAAGCCCACTACGCCGCCCACGGACTGCACGCCACCTTCAGGACCAGCGCAGTGCACGCTGCCTGCGGTATCGAGCCCGCTCACCGGCTACGGTACGGTGACTCCCAATGGGCTTTACACCGCCCCAACCACGATCCCCTCGCCGGATGTCGCCTACGTAGTGGCCACCAGCTGCGTGAACTCAAGTGCTTTCGGGGTATTCCAGTTCGTCGTCAAGTCGCAATACACGGTGACAATTAGGCCGGCCACGGCAACCATTGGCACTGGCCAAACGATTCAATTCAACGCAACAGTTCAGGGGCCCACGAACACCGGCGTTAGTTGGGCAGTCTGCACCTCTGCGACGGGCTCAAGCGATCTCACGTGCGGCGGCCCTGGTCTAGGCAGCATTAGTGCCAGCGGCGCATATACCGCACCGGGAGCTTTGCCCACGGGAAGCGTGATTATCCAAGCCACCTCCGTCGCCGATCCGACGCAATCCGCGACGGCCAGCGTCAGCGTCGTCGCAGCAACTGCTCCGACGATTTCCTCCATTGATCCCACGATCGCTGCTGCGGGCTCAGCGCAGGAAGACGTTTACGTCACCGGGACCAACTTCCTAAGCACTGAAGAGGTGTTTTTCGGGCCATCTGGCCAGGCGGGAACTGCAGCGCCAACTACGTTCCTAAGTACGAGCCTTCTTCGAGCCACCGTCCCGGCGGCGCAGCTGGCGGCAGCCGGTCCGATGCAACTGACGGTGCAAACGCCAGATGGCACCCTTACCGCTCCAATCACGCAGACGTTCACTTTGTTTCCGACGAGGCCGGCGCTTGTCTCCGCGTTGCCTGATAGCATTTCGCAAGGATCGTCGACCGCGAACGTGGCGCTCGCCGGCGGATTTTTTTCAACGTCGGCTGCGAACGTCACGACCGCTACCTTTAACGCCGCTAAGGTTCTTTACGCGCTGAATAGCAGCCGCCAAATTACCGTCACCGTTCGTGGTTCATCGCTCGGCACCGAAGGCTTGTATCCAATCGTGCTCCAGAACGCAAACGTGGCTGCTGGTGAGTCTTCGATGGCCGCTATGAACGTTGCGGTCACTCCGACCGCCAGCTTCATTCCTACCGGACCACTCGGTGGCGCCATCGCCGTCGGCTCTGATCCAACCGCCGTGGCCGTGGATAAAGCCGGAGGAATCGCGATCATCGCGAACACCGGAAGCAATAGCGTTTCGCTTCTGAACCTCCAGTCCAACTCCGTAACTGGCACGATTCCAGTTGGCAATCAGCCCACGGGCGTTGCGGTGGATGATGGGTTGCCCGATCCCGTGGCGCTCGTGGTTAACAGCGCGGATCAGACGGTCACTGGCATCGATCTAACCAGCGGTAACACGACGACGCTTTCTGTGTCCATCAGCTCTGGCCCGAATCCGCCGTTGCCGTATGCGGTTGGCATTAATCCCGTCACCGTGCAGCCCGTTCCCGGCGTCACTCCCGTGGTACATCGCGCGCTCGTTGCGTATCAATCCGCGAACCAAGCGACGGTGTTGGATGTTTCAGACGTGGCCGGCAGTCCCGTGCTTTCCATCGTGCAAACGATCAGCGGCACATCGGTCCTCTCGTACACGACCGGAGTGCATCCCGCTGTTGCCATCGATCCGCGCCTCAATTGGGCGGTCGTAACCCCGGGCGGTTCTGGGACGATCGCAGCCGTCGACCTTGGGCGCGATCCAGTGGCTGGCGTAGACGTCGGCCGCACCCCGCAGCTTATCGCCAGCATCGCGCTGTCCGTCAGCGTTCAGGGCATTGGCATCGATCCCGAAACGCACGAGGTTCTGCTCAGCGATCCGGACGCCACCAATGGTCAGCTAACTGTCTTCAATCCTCTGGACGAATCCGTAGCGACCGTCAACAATCCTTGTACGCCGACCCCTACGTGCACGGCCACGCCGTTCAACGGCGCGAATTTCGGCGCTGCTGCGGTGAATCCGCTCACGGATGTCGGCATTGCGGTAAAAGATGGCGCGGCTGTGGTCGTCAACTTGGGAAGCCAAGTGGTTCTGCAAAACGTAACGGGTTTGGGCCGCTCGCCCGCAGCGCAGGCGGTTGCAGTCGATCCGGTCACGAACACGGCAGTGGTGGTGAATTCTCAGGATGGCACCGTCTCGATTGTCTCTCTTGGCGCGGCGCTCAATCCCATGCAGATCGTGGAGATGACTCCTTCCACCACTCTCACGTCGTCAACGCCCATTACGCTAACCGTGACGGGCAGTTTCGCTAGCGGCTCCACGCTTCGCCTGGATCAGACCGCGCTGGCTACCGCACCGGTCGCCAGCACGTGTACGGCAGGACTTTGCAGGCAGCTGACCGCAACGATTCCTGCAAACATGCTCGGTTCGGCGCGCCGCTTCGCTGTAGACGTGCAGAATCCCGCGCTGCAGGTTTCCAATGTCGAGGACTTCACCGTGGTGCAGGCGATTCCCGTTGGCGCCACTCCCGTCGGAGTTGCCGTCGATAACGATCGCGATCTCGCTGTCGTCACCAATTACGGGGACGGCACTGCTTCGCTTGTTTCTTTGGCGCAAGGCCCCGATTCGCCGGGATCGCTCGGCGCGATTGGACAGCTTCCGTATTCGCCCGTGCTGGTTGGCTCGGCGCCAGAGGGAGTTGCGGTGCTGCCAAGGCTCGGCCTTGCGGCTATCGCCAACAACGGCAGCAACAACGCCACGGTGGTCGACGAGACCGGCACGAACTCGCCGTCCACAGTCACTCTCTGCGGGAGCAGCGGAACAATCCAGTGCGTCGGTCCCGATGGCGTTGCCGTGGACCCAGACACCGCCGCTGCCGTGATCACGAATACAAATCCCAGCTCTTCGCAGGTCGCGGGAAGCGTGAATACGGTCGCCCTCTCGTCGTCTGTAACTTCCTCCAGCGGCACCATTCAAGTCGATCAAGATCCCGTGGCCGTAGCCGTCGATCCGTATTTGGACTATGCTGCGGTCGCAACTGCCTCTCAATCGAGCAGCTTCGACATCGTCAATCTCACCACCGAGACGAAAGTCGGCGGCATCACCGGCACGTCGCAGAATCCCAGCGGGATCGTTTTCGATCCGCTCAACAATGTGTTCTTGAGCGTCGATAGTTTGCAGAACACGATCACCATTATCGATCCGAACACTTTCTTGCCCACATCCGTGGCTGTCGGCATCGCACCCACTTCGCTTGATTACAACTACCAGACGAGCACGCTGGTCACCGTCAATGGGCCGAGCCATACCATGTCCATCATGGCGTATGTGTGCCCGCCCACCGGTTCCGCTCCTGCCTGCATCGGTCCTCGAGTTCGGTCGGTGTTGGCTCTCGGAGGCTCGCAGAACTCCACCGTCGTCCTGGGTCCAAACGCGGTGGCCATCGATCGGAAGTTCAACTTGGCTGTTGTAGTCGATCCCGATAACAACCGCCTGCTGCTAGTCCCGCTGCCTCGGTAATGGCTTGACGATGCGGGGGAAACCTTCTTGCTAGGTGGCGGCATCGATAGCAGTAGTAAATTGCGCAGAAACTGGCGCGCGAATCCGATTGACCATGTTCTCGATCCGCCGCTATAATCCTCCATTTCAAATGGGGTCATTGGCGCGTCCAGCTCGTGCGCTAGGCTCTAGGTTTCGCGGCAATTTTCCGCCAAAATTGGATAAGGAGTGAGAATGAAGATTCGAATGGTGATTCCGGTTGTGGCTGCGCTGTTGATGACACCCGCTGTCTGGGCACAGCAAGGAGGCGCTGCAGCCAACAAGGTTGGCATCATCAACATCCAGGCGGCTATCGCCAGCACCGCCGAAGGCAAGCAGGCCAACGCTGAACTACAGTCGCAGTTCGCGCCTCGGACCGCAGAGCTGCAACAGATTCAAAAGCAGATCGAGGACGTTCGCAACCGACTGCAGACCGGCCAGACCACGCTCAGCGATGAGGAGTCGGCGCGCCTCACCGATGAGGGCCAGAGGTTGACTCGCACGCTCCAGCGCAAACAACAGGATTTGCAAGGCGACGAAAGCGACGCTAGCCAGGACGCCGTCAGCCGTATCGGCCAGAAAATGATGTCGATTCTCGATAAATACGCGAAAGATCACGGTTATTCCGTGATCTTGGATACGTCCTCTCAGCAGACGCCGGTGATCTACGCGTCCAATCAGGTCGATCTTACGCAGGACATCATTCACCTGTACGACCAGGCGCATCCGGTTTCGGGTTCGTCCGCGGCTCCTGCCGCTCCCTCACGGCCGGCTCACCATACGCCGACCCGCAAGTAACCTTTCATCTTCGCCGGGGCGCCGCACGAACGTTTGTTCGCAGCGGCGCCTTCGGCTATGATGTTGAGGTAACTCGCGAATTCATCTTCTGCGCGAACTACTACATCTCGTCAGCAGCTTAGGAGGATCAGCATGGCAATTTCCGTGGGAGCGCCGGCGCCGGATTTCTCGCTCAAGGATCAGAGCCAGAAGGATGTGAAGCTCTCCGATTTTCGGGGTAAAAAGAACGTCGTGCTGGTGTTTTATCCGCTCGATTGGAGCCCCGTCTGCACCAACGAGCACACGTGCTTCGTCAACGACATGAAGCGGTTCGAGCAGCTCGACGCCCAGGTGCTGGGCATTAGCGTCGATAGCGTGTGGTCGCACAAGGCTTTCGCGGAAAAAATGCACATTCAATATCCGCTGCTCGCGGATTTCCAACCGCGCGGCTCCGTCGGAGATAAATTTGGCGTCTATCTTTCCGATAAGGGCATCACCGGCCGCGCTATCGCCATCGTTGACCGCCAGGGAAAAGTTGCGTGGTTCAAAAACTACGATATTCCTTCCGTGCCGGACGTGAACGAAGTTTCAGACGCGCTCGCCAAAATTAAGTAACATCCGCCTGAACGTTTTAACGTGAAATTGGTTTGCCGGGGGACGCGCCGGTGGCTGATGCCGCCGACGCCTTCGGGAATCAGCGCTCTCTGCCCGAGGCGCTCCGCGAAGCAATTTTAATTGTCACTTCGCAGGATCAGAACCCCTGCTAGGCTCTAGTTTTGTGTACGATGGGGCCGAAGCAAACGTGCGGATGTAGTCCACCAGTTCCCATCGCCCCTGTTCGTCGATTTTGTCCTTAAACGCTGGCATCGGCAGCCGCCCGTAGGTGATCTGCCAGTAGAGTTCGCCATCGGAGACGCGGCGCATCTTCGAAACGTTTGTGAAGTCGCCGGGGGCCACGGACAATTCCGGCGCCTTTTGACCGTGGCCGTCTCCATTAGCTCCGTGGCACGTCTGACAATGAAGCTGGTAAAGCTGCTTGCCTGCTGTCAGCGTCTCGGGAGTTGCCGGCGCCGGGTTTTTCAGCTTGCGCGCTCTTGCCGCTTCGCTCCAATTCACCAACCCGTACCCCAGCCCAATGAGCAACGCAATCAGCACCACGATCAGGGCCACTATTGCTGCGGGACGCATGCTCCGTTTGGCTTGGCTGGCATTGGGATTACGGTCCGTTGCGCACACTCCTTGAGCGGAACTTCTCGCGGCATGAAATTCTGGCACAGCCTTTCAGGATTTCCCAGTCACGATCGTGAACGGCATCCACGCGTTTATTGGCGCCGAGCGGGCCACAGGCGGTGCGGGAGCAGGTACGTAAAGCCCGCAACGAACTCCCAGCGAGTGGAGGTGTTCGTCATGCCGCGATCGAATCCGGCATCAAGCACCAGATTAGGGCGCACGGCGTAACTCAGCGCCCAAAGATTCCCAACGGCGTTTCCCCGCAGAAAAGGCTGTGTAAAGTGCCATAGTTCACCGGACAGCCCGAATTTTCCGGCAAGGGGATGCGAGATGGACAGCGTCTGTGCCAACTGGGCGCGGCGGATCGATCCGTCGACCATTTCGTTGAGCAGATAATTAGTATCGTAGTGAAAGCCCTTCACGTCCCCGCTGAAGAGTAAATTCAGCGAATTTTGAAAGCTGCCGGTGTCCACATCGGGCGCATCGCCGGAATATACCCGGCCAAAGTAGCTGACCGCGATCGTCGGGCGCACGCCCTCTCCGCGAGAGATCACCGCTTGCAATCCTAGAGCCGAGTCTCCCGCAGCGTCCGCGGGTTCGCCAGCCGCACTGGAGAGCGCAAAGGGCTGGGTGGCGGCGAGCAATTCAAGGCGTTGCGTCACGGCAATCTTTACAACTTCATTGAAGCTCGATTGAGAAGAGAACTCCGGCGAGTTCCACGCGCTCATAATGCCGCTTTCGAACTGAAGGTAGCCAACCGGAGTAAGAGTCGCGGGCGTTGAGACCGTCGGTCGCGCGGGATTGGCAGCGGGTTCTTGCTGCTCGTTTGGCGGCTGCTGGAGATTTCCCCCAGATTGAGCCCTCGTGGCCGGAACAACGGACAGCAACAACACAAATGCGGCTAGAGATAATGGGGTGCGATTCATGTTGGACTTTTTCTATGCTTGGGCGATCGCTTGCAGTGCCTTTCTCGCGGCGTCCCGGCACCGACTACCGGCCATGGATCACGCGAAACGCTGAGATCACCACCAGCACCAGCATAATCACCACGTAGACCCGCAGTCCCCACAGCAGAATGCGCACGCCCATCGAAAGTTTGCGCCGGCCGAAATGCGTCCGCTGCTTCGCGGCTACGATCTGGTCGGCTTCCAGCACGGAGAGCACCGCGCGCGGATCCTTCATGTCCGGTGCCGATTCGTCTGGGTCGCTTTTGAACTTCTTGGGCGTTGCATCAACCGGATTCATATTCATCCTCTCCATGTCGCGTTGCTGCTTGTTTCCCCCAACCTTCACCAGCCGTGCCACTGTGGAAACACGGTGGCAATGCCGAATCCCAACCCCGCCACGATCAGAAGCACGGTCACCGTGATAGCCGCCACATTGGCCCATAGGCCGTTCACGTATTCGCCCATCACATCCCTGTCGTTCACCAGCAACATCAAAAAAGCCAGCGCCGGCGGCATCGCCAGGACGGCCACCACGTTCACGATCAGCACAATGAATTCCAGCGGCGCATGAGGAATCAGTACCAGCCCTCCAGCCACAGCGGCAGATCCCATCAGCGTGGTATAAAACGGCCATGCTTCCCGCAGCGGCCGGTTCAAGCTGTGTCCCGTCCCCATCACCTCACCGAATGCATATGCCGATGATGTCGAAATCGCAATCGCCGCAACGATTCCTGCCTCGAAAATGCCCAGCGCGAAAAGTGTCGCACCTGTGCGCCCGATCCACGGCTCCAGCGCCTCCGCGAACTGCGCCGTTTGAAACTGCGAGGCATCGATTCCGTGATGGAATAGCGGCGCGGTCGCCAGGATCGCGGCGATAGCAAAAACGGTCGCCAGCAGCGCTCCCAGCAGCGTATCCAATCGCCCGGCGCTGATGTCGCGCGGCTGCATGCCTTTGTCCACCACCGCGCTCTGCTGAAAGAAAATCATCCACGGCGTCACCGTCGCACCGATATCCGCAAGCATCAGCACTAGAATGTCGAAAGCGTTTCCGTGCGGCAGCGGCTTCCACGTCAGCAGCGCGTGTCCCACCGCTGGCCAGTGCGGATGTGCCAGCAGCGCGGCGGGCACGAACAGCCCGTTGAATATCGCCAGTCCCAGCGTAATTCGTTCCCACGTCCAGTAACGCCCTGTGGTGATCGCCAAAAACACTACCAGCAGCCCCGCTCCCACCGCTACCGACGGCCGAACGCCAAAGAAACCCAGGCCCGCGCGAATACCGATGAACTCCGTTACGAGCGTCAGGAAATTTCCCAGGACCAGGTCGCCCAGCGAAAAAAATCCCCAGAACTTTCCGAAGCGGTCGAATATCAGCTCCGCATGGCCACGATGCGTTACCGCGCCCAGCCGCACCGTCATTTCCTGAACCACCAGACCCATCAAAAACGTGAACACCACGAACGGAATGAAAAATCCCACGCCGAACTGTGCGCCCGACGCGGAATACGAAAGCATG
>JBOGMW010000171.1:0-2723 GCA_050746805.1 Candidatus Acidiferrales bacterium
CCATTGGCCTGAATCGTATCGCCAACCACGTACTGGTCTTCCAAAACTATGAAAAATCCGTTAATAAAATCTTTGACCAGATTTTGCGCGCCGAAACCAAAGGCCAGGCTGGCGACGGCTGCCGCAGCCGCGACGGGCGTGATGTTGAACCCGAACTCCGGCAGCGCCATCAAAATGGCGACAGCAAGAATTATCGCGGCGCCGACGCTGTAGACCACTCCAGCCATCGTGCGTGTTTGCTGCTCGCGCATCTGCGCCGCGCGGGACGGCGATTTGGCGCTCTGCACCAGGCGCGTGGTGAGTGCTTTGAGGAGGCGCGCGAGAATCAGCGCGATGACGACAATCGCGAGAATGCGCAGGCCTCGCGTGCCCGCGTTCATCGCCCAGAGTCTGAAAGATTCGGTCGTAAAATTCATTGCAAGGAAGCGCGATTATATCACTGGCGCGCCGTAGGGCCGTGAAGTGCGAGGACGGCGTGCTGATTTGCAAACAGGCGGCTACTTGTGTGTCTTAGAAGGAGTCGCCGCCACCGGCGACGGCAAATGGCCGGAGCCCGGGAAAAGTAATACAATGTTGTGACCACTAGGTTTTCCGCGTGCGCCCGTAGCTCAGATGGAAAGAGCGTGTGCCTCCGAAGCACAAGGTCAGAGGTTCGAATCCTCCCGGGCGCGCCATTCCTCATTTTGTGCTCGCGCAAAGATCACACCGAACGGTTTGCTATACGAAGGATAGATATTTACGGCGTCCACAGCGCAGTTCGAAAGCACCATTCTGAGCAATTTGCCTTTTTCCGGGGCAGGTTGGCTAACGTACAGAAAATGGGCCTTATTCGCGAGTTCGAGAATCCTGACGGCATCAATCATTCTGTCCGGGTTTGCGTTCGCAAGACCCTGGATAGCGAACGATATTTGCTGTTCTTCGGCCATCCACTCCGTTGATTTTCGGGTCCAGAATTCCTCGCTGATTTTGCCGTCCAGCTTGTCCAGGTACGCTTGATCGAGCCGGTGACGCACGGCACTCAACCTCTGCCGCAATCGTTCGCCCTGCTGCTTCCTAATGGCCTCCTCGCGGCCTTTATCGGTGAGCAAGGACTTTTCGAGCTGCGCCAGAACGTCATTGGGAATGTGGATGTCTTTGAGGACCTTTCCGAGCCGGGTGGCGAGTTCTTCTTCGCGGAAGTAGGGGAGATCGCATCTGCCGCGAAATCCGGTGCAATGGTAGTAGGTGTAACGATTCTTTTGGAGTTCCGCTGTCACCATGCAATTGTCGTAAGCGCATCGAAGCAGGCCGGAAAACGCAAAGTCGTGCTTCCGGTACTTGGGTTTGTTGTGGCCCCGGAATACGGCCTGCACTTCGTCAAACAGTTCGGCGCTGATGAGCGGCGTCTGCGTGCCGCTGTAGAGCTTGTCTTCCCAGATGAATTGCCCCTTGTAGAAGGGATTTTTCAGCAGGCGTTCCAGATAGCCCTTGGCGAGCTTCACGCCAAACTCTGCTTTCAGCGTCTTCCGCACGCCATTGAGGGAGTGTTGGCTGGAAGCGTACAGCGCGAACATGCGCTGCGCGACTGGAGCCTTCGCGGAATCGACTTCGATGGTGTGTTCGAGCTTGTTATTGCAGTAGCCTAGCGGCGGGCGGCTCGGGTAGATGCCTTGTTCGGCTTTCTCGCGCATTCCCTTGCGCACTTCTTCCCGCAAATTCTCGATGTAGTTCCGCGCAATCACAACCTGAATGCCATGCACCAGCTTAGCTTGAGACTTTGAATCCTTGCCGATAATCTGCCCCTCTTTGGGCAGATGGATTTCGATCTCCAGGTCTTCGAGCGTCACGCAATCGCGGAAATTGCGATACAGCCGGTCGGTCTTTTCGACGATGGCGACGCGGCAACCAGGATTCTCGCGAAAGAAGCGGACCATCTCTCCGAATTGCTTGCGGCCAGTGATCTTGGCCGTCTCTACGTCAATAAACTCGCGCACGATCTCGAACTCATGCGCTCGGGCATACTCGCGCAATAGCTTCAACTGCGCCGGAATCGAATACCCTTCGCGTTCCTGATCCTTGCTCGAAACTCGGGCGTAGATGACGGCTTGCCTCATGCCAGCCTCCCTCTGGAAATCATTTCGCCCACCATGCGCTCATTGGGTTTTAGTGTCAACGAGCACCGCATGTTTCGCGGCGGAATTTTCCGCAGGGTTCCTTTGACGGAGCTTCCGGTCCCAATCGTCGAGCAAGAGAAACATATCCCGCAGCGAGGAAATCGCAGCGGCGTCAAGGCTCTGTCCCCCTGTGGTCTCCTGCTTTCCGTCGTCCAGAGGGAGATTGAGCCTCTGTGTTGCACCGGGCGTTTGCCGCTGAGCTGGCGGATCGTCCAACGAATCCGCCAGCCTTGTGAAGAAATCATTGCCGAGGTCGAAGACCGCCAGGCGCAAGACAAACCGTCGCGGAGAGGCAATTCTCCTGCGCGCACCGGATTGGATACGCCGAGGCATTAGGCTCTTTTGCTTCGCTCCGTCACGAAGTCTGTTTCGGTCGGAGGCTCGCCAACGGCGTTGGTGTGCTGCTCCAGCCATGCTTTGAAATCGCGGTCTTTTTCGAAGAGACGATTGAGAGCTTCAATCACCACGTAGGACGGTGTGGCTCCGAGGAACTCGGAATAGTGCTGCAATCGAAGCATGAACTCGGTGGAGACGCGGAGTTGCAAGGATTCATTCTTGGCCTGTTTGGGC
>JBOGMW010000172.1:0-6822 GCA_050746805.1 Candidatus Acidiferrales bacterium
TGTTGCGGGAATTGCGCTGGGATATCCGGGCGATCCGGCGTCGCTGCCGGATCAACTGCGAGAGCGGGAAATGGGTCCGCGGCAACGCAAGCCGGCTTCGTCTTTTGTGTTTACAGGCGATTGGGGCAAACCATCGCCGATCGTGGCGAAGTAGAAATCGCGGTCCGGAGCGTTTTGGAGGCCCGGCGAAGGTAGCGGGCGATTGCTCCCGCATGGCTTTTTTTGGCGATTGCTTTCTGCCCCGGACCTTGTTATTTTCCCCGCTTGTGAGCTTCTGATAAACTGATTCAGGGGAGACGCAATGGCTCAGCAATTAAGGAAGCATTTCGGACGATTCATCGTCATCGCGCTCGCTTCGGCGTTTTTCGTTTCTGTTACTCCGGCTCAAACGTGGCTAAACTTCACGCGCCCGACGCCCACCGCCGCGGACTGGGCAGCGCTTGCCAAATTGCCCGACTTCACCGGCGTTTGGGAAGCGCCGCTGGGGGGAGGGGCAAAATCGCTAGTTATTCCACCTGGGGCGGCCAAAAAAAGTCCCCAGAAATCAGCGAGCCACTCTAAATTTCCTACTTTCCCAATGCGGCAAGGCCTGCCTCTCACGCCTGAATGGGCTGCTAAGGTGCAAGCTTTGAAGGCGCGCGGTGCGCAGGACAGCGACTCCGCAAATTGCCTTCCGCCTGGAATGCCGGGAATCATGGGGCAGCCCTATCCGTATGAGTTCTTGCTTACCCCCGGCCAAGTGACGATCGTAGGCGAGGCCTACATGATCGTTCGCCATATCTACACGGACGGCCGCACGCTTCCCGCCGACCCCGATCCTAATTTTTTCGGCACGTCGGTCGGTCATTGGGAGGGGAACACCCTGGTGGCCGAGTCCGTGGGCTTTTCTCCGCAGACGGAAATCGAACCCGGCGTTCCGCACAGCAACAAGATGAAAATCATCGAACGTTTTCGGCTTCTGGACCCCGACACCATGAGTATCGAGACCACGGTTATTGATCCCATCGCTTTGACGCATCCATACACAACGACCCGCACCTTAAAGCGTTATCGCAATTGGATAATCGATGAATACATCTGTGAGCAGAACAACCGCAACTCTGTGAACAGCAGCGGCAAAGCAGAGGTGGATACCATTCCTCCGCCTCCCCCGGAATCCGATTTTAAGTAGGATTGGCAGATTCCTAACACCTGGAGACCTCGATGAAGCAAATGAAGGCGAACCTGAAGCAAGCGGCGTTCTTCGTAGTCCTGCTGGCCGCACTCACGGTGACAGCAGGGACAGCAATCGCGCATCACGGATTTGCAGACTACGACATGACGCGTCACGAAACGGTGGCAGGGAAGGTGAGAATTCTCCAATGGACGAATCCCCATACGTGGCTTTGGCTCGACGTGCCCAATGGCAAAGGAGGCATCACCCTTTATGCCTTTGAAGGAATGAGCCCAAACTACTTGGGGCGCCGCGGATGGACGCGGAATTCGCTGAAACCAGGCGACCAGATCACCGTCTCCTTTTTCCCGTTCAAGGATGCCTCGAAGAAGGGTGGAACCCTCGCCAGCGCGACGAAGCCAAACGGGGAAATACTCGACAACTTTGTTCCGGCTGGCGCCAAATAACCACAGTCGGGCGTTGACAGCACTGTTCGGCGTGGTAGCCGGCCAAGCCCCGGAGCATATGCTTGGCGATTCGGTGGTGTTGCTACATTGGGGGAGGTGGCATGGGTGAATTGGCAACAGAGCTATTCAGCCATCGTCCGGCAGCGATGACCGCAAACCATACCACTATCGAAGCATAACCCGCGAATCTGGCCGAAAAGGGTGGGTTGGACAGATCCCAGGACTTCACCCGTCGAAAGACGGTCTGGTGGAAAATAAGCGCATTTATGCCGGCCAAGACGATAAGCGCCATCTTGACTTGAAAAATCACATTGTCATAGGCCTGCGTGGCCTCTGACATAAACAAAAGCGTTCCCGTAACTAGTTGACACACAAAACCCAACCACGCCCATGGCAGAAACTGGCGGGCGACCTTCGATACAGGCACTTCCCTCAAAAAAAGCCCAGCCAAGCGAAGGCTTAGGATGGAAGTTGATGCTACCAGGGCCACGCTGCCCATGATGTGAAGGGCTTCGACTGTCGGGAAGAGATACGCATTACCTTGCATCTCCCTGCCGACATACGTTTGCGTGAGCCACTGAAAAAAGGAATACGCTGGAGTCATGCTAGGCCGCCTCCCAGGTTAAGCATTCGCCCATCGGTAATTTCGATCATCGAAGCTCTCTCCGTCTCGCAGGTGTTGAAACCACAGAAATGGTTGGCGCCTATCCCGCTAGCAGGAACGGCTTAGGAGACGGATATCGACCCACCCTTTCGTCCTTCGTTCGGCCATTATTAGCTGTAAGCGATCCAGCGTCCTGCACCAACGATGCCGAACCAAAGCAGGATCGAAAAGGTTCCTGCAAAACGGGCTGACAGCGGAGCTACGGGGTCTTTCTCCCACTTTCCGACGCTGCGGTAAGCAAGCACGTGAAATACAAGTGCATTGAGTCCTGCCGCGGCGACCAACAGCATCTTGACTCGAAACACATCGCTGCCATACATCTTCGCCGCTTCAGACGAAAACAGGAGTATTCCCGTCACCACCTGAACCACGAAACCAGCCCAGATCCAAGGCAGGAATCGCTCTGCTACCGTCGACACCGTGTAATCTTTGAAGGCCGCGCCCATCAAGCGCAGGTCCAAAACGGAAGCGGAACCTACCAGTATGACAACGCCGAAAAGATGGAGTGTTTCGATTACCGGAAACAGCCACACGGAGTTGTGTATCGAACTCCCCATCAAAGTGTTTTGGAGCCAGTAGCAGAGTGAATATAACGTGTGCATTGCTTAAACCTCGCGTACGGCCTGAATTTTTTGAAAAATGCCAGGCTTCACATCGTTCCAACAGGCACACTGCCCAAGTGAGAACAACCCCTTGACCGGCTGAATCGGACTGGGATTGATCCTGAAGCTCAATACTTCAGCCTTCGATCCAAGAGGAAAAGCCTGGACGCCTGGAGCCGGGTTCCTGTGGAGCAATCGTAGCCGAGAAGCCAAGGCCGCCATAAAAATAAAAACTGCCGGTTCGATTCATGAGCGCACCTACACCAGAATGGATTTCTGCATTATGCGACTCCTTACCGTGATGCGGCCGAGAACTTCCCGTCATCGGCGGACACAAATACCACTAAAGAGGCACCGACCGCAAGCCCTCGATTCTGCGTCGCGAGCGGGCACGATCTGGCAATGATGTGCGAGGAAACCGAATCGGGACGAACCGCAGCGTTTGCCCCGCGGCTCAAATTTACAGAAATTGAGCGGCGCGATCGTTTCTCTAGAAGCTGTACTTCAGCGAGAATTGCATTGTCCTCGGGTCATTTACGGTTTGGTTGAGCGCGCCAAGTCCGGCGGTGCTTGCCGGGGCAGTCTGTCCAAATGTAGGAGCCACCACTGCGGTGACGGGCGGATACAAGTTCGCATGATTCGGAAGGTTGAATATTTCCCAGCGGAACTGAAGTTGCTGGCTTTCGCGAATCTGGAATATTCGCTCAATCGCCGTATTGACGACGATTGAACCGGGCCCAAATAGGCTATTGTTCTGTAAATTTCCAAAGGTGTAAGGGGCTGGAAGGGCAAAAGACGCCGGATTGAGCCAGCAGTCTCGTCCTTTCGGGCGGCAGTACGGATCGGCCCCTGGTAACAGGTTAGGGCGTTGCGTCAGCCCATTCCCGCTTCCTGAGAAATCCAAGATGTTGGCTGGACTCGATATGTCCGTGCCGGATTGAATGACGGCCGAGAGGGAAAACCTCCAATTTCCGAGCAGTATTTGCGAAAGGTGGCCTGAAAAATGAGGCGTCTCGGCCACAACGGATTGATTGAAGATATTGTGGGTATCCGCGTTGGGACAGTTGCCGCGATCGTACGGTCTGTTGTACGGCATCGCCTCAGCAGCCAGGAAGAATCCCAACGTGGTTGTGTAGTTGTCCGAAATACAGTGGGACCAAGTGTAATTTGTGGTCGACGTGAAGTGATTTCCAAACTGATGCTGCGCGGAAAGCAGCAGCCCGTTGTAATTCCCAGTGCCGCCTTCCTCCAGCAAAAGGGTCTCGCCGTAGAGCGGTCCACCTTGCCCTGGCGCATCATACTTTGCAAACAGCCGATTCGTGCTGAGGGAACCAGGACCGCCACAAGCAAACGGGGGCAGGAATGATGGGCACGGGCCAGGGACGCAAGGCTGCAGGAACGATGGCAACGGATAGCCCGGCGGACACGGCCCCTGCGCCGATGGATTCGCTTCGTTGTTGCCCCACAAGTGCCGCTGCTGATTGCCCAGGTAAGAAATCGTGAGTAGCCAGTTAGAACCTACCTGCTTCTCGACGCTAAGATTATATTGCATGACGTACGTCGGCTTGATGTTCAGCGGATAGCTGAACACCAAAGCTCCCGGCAAGTAGGCGACGTTTTTGGGTCCCGTCCCCACGTACAGGGGAAAGGGATCGGTACCGGCGGGGTGAACGGTACCGCCTGCGTCTGTAAATGGCGCGAAGTTCGCCCAGGGATTCGTTATGTCGGTGCTGCACGGGAAAGAAGCGCAGGCAGCGCCTGGAATCGTGACGGCACCGCCGTACGGCTCTTCGAATCCAAATTGGTCATAAGAAAAGTTAGGGAAATCGTAAAACATTCCGAAGCCCGCCCTGATGGACATTCGACCGTCGCCCTGGGGATCCCAGGCAAGACCGATACGCGGGCTCCATTTGTCCAAAACGTTGTGTGTTAATTTGTTATCGCTAGGACCGCCCGGATCGCCATTGAAAAGATACCCGGCAGGGGCGGATGGAAACTTAGTGCTGTGAATGTTGTTGGCAAGGTTCTCCAGCGAAATGCCGACGACGTGACCCTTGGGATCAGTATGCCCAAAGAATGGATCCCACCTAATCCCGGCCGTCACAGTCAACTTCCTTGTGAGTTTCCAGGTGTCTTGCGCGTATAGCGCGAACACGTTTTGATGCTGAATGGATGGGATCGGAGCGTCTTGGCTAAAGCCGCCACTAGCCGACGTTTCCCCAACGAGATAATCGGCCAGAGACACGGCGTCGGAAACGGTGGGCGGCGCTGTTTTATTGGAAGTTTGCGATCCATCGAACGTGAACGCGCCTTGATTATTCAAATAGTTGGTGGCGAAAGCCCTCAAGTTGATAAAGTCAACGCCGAACGAAAGTTGGTGAGCTCCGCGCGTCCACGCCACGTCATCAGAGAACTCGAGCGTGTCGTACGGCTGAATGCTCGGCGTTGACGCCGTGTATCCGTAGAATCCGCCAGTCGGGTTGAATCCCGCCAGATATTTTGGGAACTTCGGGGGACCAAGCTGATACACGTTAATGCCTGTCGTAATTCCAGCCTGGGCAAACAGGTCATTCAAATCGACAGTCGAGTTCTGAACCGTGAGGTTGAAGCTTCGGTTTCCGGTAACGTGAATGCTGTTTACGACCGTCGAGGCGACAAGATACGTATCTCCCAACGTCAGGCTCTGGACGCGATCAGCTGCGCCGTCGATCCCGGCGATCAAAAGCCCTCCCGCGCTAGCAGGCAAACCGGTATTGCCCGGTGGTTGATTCCAGTTGGTAACGAAGTACGTTCCGAAAAACGAGTTTTTGTTGCTGGAATGAAAGTCGATCCTTGCGAGTCCCTGATTTTCCGTGAAATTCGCAGGAGTCGGGTAGTTGTAAATTCCGCAAGGGTTCGTCGGAGTTGGAAAGTGGCTCTCCAGAGCCATGATCACGGGACTCAGGTTTGCAGGATTCGTTGTGTTAGGAGCATATCCGCCGGTACCAAATGGCGCTCCTAGGGGAAAGGCTAGCAAGTTCGGATTGCAGTTCGCAGCGTAGGCGCTAAAGTCCCCCGCCAGCATCGCCGCCGTTGGGAGGGTTGTCGAAGCGGGATTCGTCGACCGCTGAATGGTGTCCTGCCAGCCCAAAAAGAAAAAGAGCTTGTCTTTCATGATCGGGCCGCCGATCGTCCCGCCGAACTGATTGCGCTTTAAGTCGTCTCGGCCATATGGAAGCCCATTGCTGTCATAGGCGGTGTTCTTGGCGTCAAACATGTAATTCCGCACGTACTCGAAGGCGTCGCCATGAAAAGCATTGGTGCCGGACTTGGTAACGACGTTCACGGTGCCGGAAGGATGCGTGCCGTACTGCGCCGGCAGCGAGCTGGTTTCGACCTTGAACTCCTCGACCGTATCTGGAAACGGAAGGGGCAGATTTTGATTGCTCAGCGGATCGTTGTGCGTTCCGCCGTCCAGCCAATATGCAACGCTGCCTTGCGCTCCGCCAGCGATGGAAATCACCGCCGATGACGGATACGACGCCCGAAATGCGCGTCCTTGACCGACGGCGCCTGAAAGCGACAGCAAATCCGTCACCTGGCGGCCGTTGAGCGGAAGATTTTGCACTTCTTGCGGTGGGGTGACTTCGCCCACGCCTTCGCTCTGCGTCTGGACCATCGCTGCATTGGCGGTAACCTGCACTTCCTGCGTAATGGCGCCGATTTGCAGCGTGACGTTAACGGTCGGGTTCGCGCCGACTTGCAGGACGATCCCATTCTGCACGTACTTTGTGAACCCAGTCTGCGTCACTTCCATCCGATACGGGCCGAAGGGGCAGGACCGCGTGCGCGCGTACCTGCACAAACTGCCTGAGCTCAAGTACGGGACACTATTCAACCACATGCAACTGCAGCCGAAAATTGACGTGGCGCCCGATGGAAAGACGGCGGAGGGCC
>JBOGMW010000173.1:0-21428 GCA_050746805.1 Candidatus Acidiferrales bacterium
GGCCCTCCGCCGCCTTCGGGTGGCACCCAATCGACGATCTGGTAGGGATCGGCAATGTCGCACGTTTTACAGTGAACGCAATTTGCGGCATTGATTTTGAGCTTCGGCGCGCCTTGCTCCATCACCATTTCGTACACCGCCGCCGGGCAAAAATACTGGCAAGGATTACCATATTCGCGCACGCAGCGATCGCCGCATATGTTCGGCTCCGTTACAACCAGATGGCACGGCTGGTCTTCGTCATGCCGCGTGCCGGAATGATAGACATCCGTGAGCCGATCGAAGGTCAGCTTGCCGTCGCCCTTGAATCGCGTTGATTGATCGACGAGGGTGCGGTCGCGGTGCAGCACCTCGTATTCCTGGTATCCCGGCTTGCTGAGCATTGGGTCGATCAGGCCGCGTCCGCCGGTGAAAAACTGAAATCCAGCATGCATCAAGCCTTTCCACAATCCGCCGTGGAATCCCTGATGAAAATTGCGCACCGTCCACAATTCTTTTTTCAGCCAGCTCCGCTCGATTTTTTCGGTGTACGCGGAGAGCTTCGCAGCCGATTTGTCTTCCGCGCACAGAGCTTCGTAGATCGTCTCCGCCGCCAGCATGCCGCTTTTGATTGCGGTGTGAATTCCTTTCAGGCGCTGCGAATTTAGGAAGCTCGCGGAATCGCCGACGATTAATCCGCCGTCCACGAAATTGCGGGGCATGGAATACCAGCCACCGTACGGAACGGTCTTCGCGCCATAGCGAACCAGCTTGCCGCCTTCGAGAATCCGCCGCACGAACGGATGCGTCTTGAATTTTTGAAACGCTTCGTGCGGATCGAAAAGCGAATCGCGATATTCGAGCGCCACGACCAAGCCTAGCGAAACGCGATTGTCGCGCATGCCGTAAATCCAGCCACCGCCGTAAACGTCCGAGGTAAGCGGCCAGCCGAGAGTGTGCGCCACGTAGCCGGTGTCAATGCGGCCCGGCTGCACGTCCCACAGCTCCTTGATGCCAAGACCGTAAATCTGAGGATTCAAGCCGTCGAGTTTCAGCCGCTCGACCAGTTGTTTTGTGAGCGAGCCGCGCGGCCCTTCGGCCAGCACGGTCACTTTCGCGCGCAGCTCGTATCCCGACGTAAAGTTCGATTTCGGCTGGCCGTTTTTGTCGACGCCTTTGTCTCCCGTCAGCACGCCGGCGATGCCGTTCTTATCGAACAGCAATTCCTGCCCGGCAAACTGCGTGAAGATATTAATTCCCTTCTGCTCCACCAGTCCGCCCAGCCATTTCACGAGCTTGCTCAGCGAAACGACGTAGTTTCCGTGATTGCGCAAAGGCGGCGGAGTGATGGGCAGCTTGTACGACTTTTTCGCGGTGAAATAGTACGCGGCGTCGCCCGTGACCGGCGTATCGAGAGGCGCCGATTTCTCGAAGTCCGGCACCAATTCGCGCAGCGCGCACGGGTCCACGATCGCGCCGGAAAGCTGGTGCGCGCCGAGCTCGCGCGCTTTTTCCAATACGTAAATATTTTCCTTCGAGAGCGCGGGAGATTTCTTTGCCTGGGTGTGCTGCTCGATCAAATTTCCGAGGTGCAGCGCGCATGCCAGTCCCGCCGGACCCGCGCCAACGATCAGCACGTCCGCGTCTAATCGTTCGCGTTCGATCTCAGGCTTGGTGGGCATCGGCTGCTAAATCTAGCATAACGCGATGGGACAAAGCCTGCTCCATGGTGCCTTCGCAGCGGGCGCCAATGCGCCACCACGCTTGCAAATCCAGCAGTCAGTGTTTGTGAAATACGTACTTGCGGACGTCGGGCCAGAATTCCTTGGCGATGTTGTTGAGCGCGGCGGATTCCAACTGCGTGCCCCAGCCTTGGCTGATTTTCACGATGCCGCGTTCCTGTGGAGGGTAATAGGCCGTCGAAAGCGCGGACGAGGCAAAATCTCCACCAACTTCGGAAATATTGAACGTGGCATGCCCGGAATCCGAGTACGTCACCACCACTCGCGAAAGCGCGTAGCCCAGCCGCCGGAAAAAGCCGCCGCGTCCGAGCGTGAAATAGCGCGCATCTTCGTGCGTCAGCACCGGCACGATGGCCTCGCTGAAATAGGAGTTTGAGATTCCGTCCAGCATCCCGCGCCAGTAGTAACGACCGTACCCTGCTCTGCCGCTACCCAGCTCCGGATATTCATTCAGCGCGTAGCTCTGCGCCGCCAGCACACCGGTCCACACAAAAGAGGAATAATCGAAGCTGCCCTCGGTTGCCATCCAGAATTTCTGCTTCGGCGTCATCGGTGAGAATTTCACCCCAGGACTGACCGCGGCGAAATTCGGAACGATCCACAACATGCGGCTCGTCTGTTGAGTTTCGGAAGCGCTGGATGTCGGCCGCGGCGCTCGCGGCAGCTTTTTCTTTTTTTTCTTTTGCGTGGAACTGGCTTTCGGCTTGGCAACGGCTCCGGCGACTTGAGGCTGGGACACAGTGTCGTTTGACGGTTCGCCCAGTGTCGCCGATTCGGTTGCCGCTTTCGAAGAGTTCTGTCGGGATGAACCTCCATTGGAAGTTGCCGAACTTTGGGCCAAAGCGAAGGCAGGAAATATGAGCAGTCCGACGAGCACGCCGACACATCCGCTTTTAGGCGCCATACCGACCTTTCCAAACGCTTAGGATCTGGGTAGCGAGAAAGACCAGCGCCGATCGCATCTGCCGCTCGCCATTACACGTAAATTAGATGCCGTAGGGAACGAATTGGGAATTTGCTTTTAGATTTTAAGATGGGAGCAGCCGCAAACCGCGCTGCGGCCGTTTTCTGGCTGAAGGTTCTTGCTGGAGGGTCCGGCGTACCTTATTTCGACGCGAGCGAAACGCAAGCTTCTTCGTATTTTCCCGCGCCCATCGTGCCTTCCGGGAAGATGCCATGTTCAGCGATCCATTCGAACGACTGCTCGAACACTTCCCTGGTGTACGGCTCAAAGACGATGCGCTCGCCCGGCCCCCACCGCCGCGTGTCCATCACGCCGTGGAAGCGCAGCGGAAATTCCTTCTTGTAGTAATGCGTGTAAAGATCGGGACGCAGATCGATATCGCGCTGCGCGTTGCGCAACGCGCGGAAGTATTTCTTCACGTCTTCGATCTCCGGGTCGCGTTGGATCAACGTGGCCATCATGAACGTGGTATCGATGATCTTGCGGAATCCAAGCTGCTCCGCGAAATAATACGGGCCGCTGAATAGAGAAGCGGCTGGCACCTTGCGATCGATCAACAACTCCATGCGACTGAAAAGCATGCCGTCGGCGAACGAAAGCTTGATTTGGTCGCGCTTCATGTACTGCTCGAGCGCCTGAATCGTGGAGTAGTGGCTCCCCGACTGATACCCAACGGAAATCGGCACGCCCGCAAGCTGCTCCGGACTGCGAATTTCCGATTCGGCCGGCACGAAGACTCCTGCAGGTGAAACGGAATAGGCATCCGCATACAATTTGCCATGTCCCGCCGAAGCGGAAACGTTGACGGTCCAATGGCAAGCGCAGCCGATATCCGAACCGCGGCCCTTTTCAAATGTCTGATAGGCGCCGACTTTGTCGCCCAGATTGTGGTCCTTCGCCTGGGCAGAGGACAATGCCTCATGAAATTCGTAGTCCAGCCCTTCGGCAGCGAAGTAGCCCTTCTCTTCCGCAACCCATTCGTGAAGACGCATGTGTGGCGCTATGACGAACTTAGACATGTCCACTCTCCTGCCTGTTTCCGCCGGAGGAAACAGCGTCTACATTTAATACCATCGGCTGGCGTCGCGTCAATCGGCGCATCGTCCAAAACATAAATGCGGCCACGGCAATGACTCGGTCCAGCCACGAAGTATGCAATCTGGAAATCTACTTTTAGTGCGTGACAAGCCTGAAGGAACGCGCCGGAGCGTTATTATGGCTGTGGCAAATAGTACGGCAACATTCAAGCCTCGACCGGAGAGCGTCTCACGATGAAAAAACCTTGGATCGCGCGAGCAGCTTACAGGCAGAGTGCCATCGTAGCCATCGCAAGCGCAATGGCCTGTCTCATTGCAGCAGCGACGCAGGCGCAACGCCCTACCAAATCCGCCATTACGCTTAACGGCGACGTCACCATATTGGTGAGCCCGCAACAGCCCGGCCCGGTCGATCTGGCCGCGAAGGACCTGGCAGTCGACATGCGTAAGGTCTTCGGCAGGGAGCCTAAGATTGTCTCTAACGAACAGGATGCCGGCCCAGTCACGATCGTGATGGGCGACGCGGCAACAGGCGCACCTGCCGCTCACTCATCCGCTCCCGAAGCCTTTTCCATCACCAGCGGTTCGGCGATTTGGGGCGGCGATCGTACAACGCATGTTATAAGGCTCGCCGGTTCCGATATGCTCGGAACGATCTATGCCATTTACCAGTTTTCGCAGCAATACCTCGGCGTAGACCCCATGTATTACTGGACGGATCACGAACCAGTTCGCCGGAACGCCATTGTATTGCCGGCATCGCTTGACAAGACATATGCGGCGCCTGTGTTTCGTTATCGGGGCTTCTTCATTAACGATGAGGATCTGCTCACGGGCTGGGCTCCCGGCAAACCCCAGAATCACACCGGCATCTCGCTCGCGGTCTGGAACAAAATCTGCGAGACCATTTTGCGCCTGAAGGGCAACATGATCGTTGCGGGTACGTGGCCATTCCCGGACGATCCGCAGGACCGCATCGTCGACGAGCGTGGCCTGTACCTCAATCAGCACCACGCCGAACCTCTCGGCGTCAACGTCTCCCGCTGGCCCGCCAACGTCCCGTATAACTTCACCTCCGATCCGCAGTACATAGAGAATGCCTGGAAGAATGCCGTCGCCGCCTACCCGAAAAATCAAAAGATCCTCTGGGAGATTGGTTTGCGCGGGCTCTCCGACCAACCTTACGCGGCGCTGGACCCATCAGTGCGCGGCAACGAGAAGGCTCAGGGCCGGCTCATCAGCAAAGCTATTGCCGACCAGATCAAAATCGTCCGCGCCAAGTACCCCGATGCCGTCTTCATCACGGATTTATGGATGGAGGGCAACAAGCTAATGCGGCAGGGAGACCTAAAGATTCCACCTGATGTCATTACAGTCTGGGCCGACACCGGCTACGGCTACATACGCGATGATGGCCAGGCCGGCCCTGGCCAGGGCGCGTATATCCATGTCGCCATGTACAACGGCATGGCCAATCAACTCTCTGAGCTCACCCCGGTCAGCCGCCTCTTTTCCTCGCTCGGCCGCTTTCAGAAGGCTGGCGCGACGTCCTACCTGCTCGTTAATACGAGCGACATCCGCCCAGTTACCATGGGTGCCAGCGCGGCTCTCGACTTCGGCTGGCAAGGCGCTTCCATCGGCTCTAGCAATCAGTTTTACAACGACTGGTCCACCGAGGAATTTGGCGCCAAAGCGGCTCCGCGGATTGCCGCTGTATACAAGGCCTACTTTAGCGCCCCGGCAGACCTCGCCGGGACTCCGCTGCGCCCCTACGGAGATGACTACTATCACAGCGTGGCGCGGGATATGCTTCGCAGCATCATGGTGCAATATCCCACCTACCATCTCCCCGGCCAGGCACCTTTTTGGACGAAGCCCCGCGTCGGCCCGATCCCCTTCGACCCGAACAAAGCGATCGAGCAGGCCGAGCATGAAATCAAGAATTGCGGCGACGCCGAGCCGCGCTGGGACGCAGTCTGGAAGCAGGCCCTGGCCGCCGCTCCACTCGTAGCACCCGGTCGCAAAAACTTCTACCAGGCTAGCGTGCTCACCATGATCGCCATCAATCGCGACAGCAATCGCATGCTCCTTGCACTCTCACAGGCTGTCGTCGCTCTGCATAATGGCAACCGCGCCGCTGCCGTCGCAAAGACCGATCAGGCTCTCGAGGACATCGACGCCATCAAGCAATCCGAGTCGAAGGCCGAATACGGAAAGTGGAAGAACTGGTACCGCGGGGAATGGCTCGTCGGTGTCGACCGCACTCGCCAGATTGTCCAGGATTTCGCCAACTATCTTAAGAATCCTGACGCGCCCATTCCTCCGCCAATCGACTGGAGCGACTGGGAGGGTTACTACCACATTCAGCACTACGAAGGGCAGAGAACCGTCAACGTAAAGTAGGTCCACGATGGATACGAAAAAAGGAGAAATGAGGCAGCGGCGGCGCGGCCAAAGCCATCTTCGCTGCCCGCATCCAGTCGCGGTCGAGATGGCTGAGTCGAAAGCGGCAGACCGTCAACGGCCATACGAGGTGACAGGTTCTTTCAACACGCGCCCCGGTCTCCTATCCGTCCACGGCGTTGGCGCGAACGTCGCCTTACGCTATACTGAGCTTCACGATAGGGTTGCGGCTGGATACCGTCGCACAGGGGCCAGTCTCCGAGTTGGGGCATGGAGGCGCAGGTCCGGCAGGGTTCCTGACTCAAAGAATTCTCGACTCACCGCAGATGTAGTTTCCAGCGGAGCAAGTTAACGCTGAAGGGCTAGATTTCTATCACGATGGCGCACCAGCGACGCGACCAGACGGGCGTGCCGGCTTCCGTCCCCCTCAAGAATCCCGGGGAAATTGCCATTGTCGGTGGCTCAGCCGCCGGCCTATATACCGCGGGCCTATTGGCCCGGGGCGGCGCCGATGTCCGCGTGCTCGAAAGCCTAGAAATCCTCGAGCCTGCCGCGCGGACGCTGATCGTCACTCACCGCTTGCGCGACATTCTCGGCGCGGCGGCGGAGCGCAGCGTGGTGAATGAAATTCGCCGCTTCGAGCTTTTCACCGACGGCCGCAGCGCCACGATCTCGCTGAAGCATCCCGATCTGATCGTCGAACGCCGCAAGCTGATCCAAATTCTCGCTGAAGGCGCGCAGCGAGCTGGCGCAAAGATCGAATTGGGCCGCCGCTTCCAGGCGCTGCACGCCAATGGCCGCGGCCTAATGCTGGAGCTTGAACGCAGCGCGGATGGCGCGCACGAAGAGATTCGCGCGGAGATTGTGGTGGGAGGCGACGGCGCAACCAGCCGTGTGGCGCGCGCGGCGGGCTGGCCGCCCCTTGAAACCGCGCCGCTGATGCAGGCCATTGTCCCTCTGCCGAAAGACATGGCGTCCGATACTGTGCGGGTGTGGTTTATTCCACAAGACACCCCGTATTTTTATTGGCTCATTCCCGAATCGAGCGAACGTGGCGCGCTTGGCGTGATCGGCGAAACGGGTCCGGAGACGCACCGCCGCCTGGAACAGTTCATGGAGAAGCGCGGGTTCGAGCCAATCGCGTTTCAGGGCGCGCGCATCCCGGTTTATGACCGATGGATTCCAGTCCGCCGCCAACTAGGCCAGGGCTCGGTGTATCTGGTCGGAGACGCGGCAGCTCAGGTAAAGGTATCCACCGTGGGTGGCACGGTCACCGGTTTTCGCGGCGCGCTCGGCGTGGCACAAGCCATCCTTGGCGGCGGCAAAAGCACCGAATTGCATACGCTGCGCCGAGAGCTCGATCTGCATCGGCTCCTGCGGCGCTCACTGCACCGCTTCGAGCAGGCAGACTATAGCCGTCTGGTCGATTTGCTGAACAACGGCACCAAGCAATCACTGGCCGATTATTCGCGCGACGAAGCGTGGAAACTGCTGTGGCGCGTGTGCCTTCGGCAGCCGCGTCTGGCGCTGCTTGGGCTGCGCGGTCTGCTGATGGGCAATCGGACGCTCGGGCGCTCGTCCGGCGATTCGCGCGTGTAAGGCAGCATGGCCCGCCGGAATATCTTCCGTACCGCGGCCTTCGTGGTGATCCTCGTACTCATCGCACTTGCTATTTTCGCTTTTCGTGGAGCTGGCCGCTGGCTGATACGCGAAAATGCGCTGCGTCCTGCCGATGTGATCGTGGTGCTCAGCGGCGCGATGCCCGAACGCGCCGAAGAAGCCGCGCGAATCTTCCGCCTTGGCTACGCCCACGAAGTATGGCTCACGCATCCCGCAAACCCCGCGCGGCGACTTGCCGTCATGGGTATCCAGTACGCAGGCGAAGAGATCTACAACCGCGAGGTGCTGATTCACGAGGGAGTGCCTCCGGCTGATATTAGCGTTTTGCCGGGCACGATCGTCGACACCGAACAGGAAATCGGCGAAATCGCTCCTGAAATGCAGCGCGACGGCATGACCACCACGATTATCGTTACCTCGCCGCCGCACACACGCCGCGTGGGCGTTCTATGGCGCAAACTGGCGCCGCGCAACCTGCACGTCATCGTGCGCGCGGCATACGAAGATCCATTCGACGCCGACCATTGGTGGCGTGACACTCGCGACGCGCTCTCCGTCACGCGCGAGATGCTGGGCCTGTTGAACGCATGGGCGGGCCTGCCCGTGCGGCCACACGCCCGTTGATATTATAGGAATCGGGTATCAGCGGTTGCCTACGGGAATAGCGCCCGATTCCCACGTGTGCCAGCGCTCCCATTCCACTTTTTTGCTCAGGTCTCGCAAGTGGAGTTCCCACTCGATGCCGAGAGATTCATCGGAACCCGCATAAAAAGCATGCCAGAAACTCGCGCTATTCAGCGGCTGCCCGTTCGAGGTTCCGTTGAGACCCTCGGTTCCGCCGCGATCTTCCTCACCGGCTGACTCGAAACCGTTCCCACGATATTCATCGAGCTGCGCCGGATCGAGAGGCAATTCGAGCAGCACGGCCGCTTGGTCGGACGTCGCCGAATCGGAGTGGCCGTTGCCATTCGTTTTCTCCACAGCCGGAATTAGCATCGCGCGCAACTCCAGCGCATCACCACGCAGCAATAGCTCCAGCGACGGCGGCCGCAAGCCCGCCGACGGTCGCGCGAGCGTCAGTTCCCAAAGCGTCAGCGCGTCATTGCAATCGGCTGCGTTCGGGTAGTAGTCGAGCGTGCGCGTCTGCACGCCCGCGGATTTTCGCGCCGGAACAATTTCAGCAATGGTCACAACCGTGTGGCTGCGCCAGCGCTCTAGCTTCACCGATGCGAGAAACGTTCCGTAGTCGTGGATGTATTTGCGATCATCCTCCGTGGCGCGCACGGCCTGGCTCCAAAATCGCTCGCCCAGCCGCAGAGAAAAAGTGAAAACTTGTTCGAGCGGCACGGGTGCGGCATCTCCCAACCGGCGACGCAGCTCCGGATCGGCCATGTCCTCGAGATTCTGGACGCGCTGAGAAAGTTGCCGGATAGCCCGCGATTGCTGCTGCAGGAGTTGGCTCCAATGCTGGGCCACTACGAAAAACACGAACACCACAATTAGAGTTATGCCTAGCGTCGGCCAGAGTATTTCCATCCGGTGCGACCTCCAGGACCTCGATTGAGACCAGAACTCTGTGCTTGAATCCCCTGAATGGCCGCGATTCTACTACCAATCACCCGCCGCGCATATCGCGCCCGCTGCCCCGGCCGCCCGTCCCACGCCGAGGCCAGTCTCGCCCGTTGCGTCCGTGAAGGACGGCGATTATCATTTCAGCTTCAGCGGTTGCGCTATGAAGCTTCTCGGATTTCAGCCTCGCAAATCGCCGCTCTTGCTGTTCGCTCTCTGCGTGGTGATCTGGCGCGCGCCAGGCGCTCTCGGCCAAGCTCAATCTCCGGCCACATCGACCTCCGCGACGGTCGGCAAATCCGACGAATTCGATATCGCAGGCACCAAACAATGGGTCGATACGTCCGTCGATCTTCGCGGCGGAGAAAAGCTCCACATTATAGCGACGGGCTCGATCACATATCCCGCTGGGCCTTCTGCAAAGTCAAAAGCACACACATTCGGACCGGACGGCCTCACGCGCGGATGGGCGGACCTCATTCATCAATACGCGGTTTCCAATGCGGGGCACGGCGCGTTGATCGGACGTCTTGGCTCAAGCGATGCAGCGCAGCCGTTTCTGCTCGGCGCAGACAAACAATATCAAGCGCCCGTCGCAGGCCGCTTATTTCTGGGCATCAATCAGAGCAGCAACGATGCATCGACCGCGCAAGGAAGCTTTCACGTCACCATCGAAGTGCTCGACGCAGGTCTAAGCGCCGCATCCGCTGCCCTGGCAGGCGGTCCCGCTGAGGCGCCGATCGCCGGATTCAACGCAAACCTGCTCGAAAAAATCCCGCGCCGGGTGTCCGATCCGCAGGGCAATCCCGGCGATATGGTGAACGTGCTGATCGTCGGCACTCAGGACGAACTCGTGCAGGCATTCACCGCCGCCGGTTGGGTGCAAGTCGATAGCTCGGTGCAAAGTACCGTGGTGACCGGCCTGCTCAATTCGCTCGAGAAAAAGGACTACCTGACCATGCCCATGAGCACGCTGTATCTTTTTGGGCGGCCGCAGGACTACGGATTTGCGCACGCGGAACCGGTGAAAGTGGTGATGTCGCGCAATCACCTGCGCGTCTGGAAATCGCCCTATAAAGTAAACGGCCGCCCGCTTTGGTGCGTGGCCGCCACTCACGATATCGGCTTCGAACGCGACCAGCGCAACAACGGCCTCACGCACAAAATCGATCCGGCCATCGACGGCGAGCGCGAGTACGTCAACGACACGCTCTCCGCCACGGGCCTGGTGATCGCCCGCGATCACGTCACGCCTAAGAATCCGCTCACTGAAGCAAAAACCGCCACGGGCGGCAGCTTCCACTCCGATGGACGGCTCGTGGTGCTGGTTCTCAAGCCCGGCACATCCGCGTCAGCCACAAACCAGTAGCGGCCGCTCGCTGCGATACATCTCTACCTACCGCGAAGAACTCGCTCCGGTCACTCTGATCCTGTAAGTCGCCGTGCCGTCCGGATAGAGCGCATCGCGAATCTGCGTGCTCTGATCTTCGCCTGGACCGAGCGTCAAATTCATTTTGCCGTGATTCACCAGCAGCACGTTGCTGTTCGCATCGATGTACGTCGTCTCGTATCCAATATTGCTGTAGGTATACGTCGGCGATTCGTTCCTCATATCCACCAGCCATTGCGCGGTGGTGCCAGTGTAATCCTTAGCCATCTTGACGTCGACGAATCGCAAATCCTTGGCCGGGTCAGCGCCTGCCGCGGATGCCCCCGCCGGCACAGCGCCCACCGAAGCTGCCGACAGAGCGCCGCCGGGTGCGCTGCGGTTCGGCTTTCGGCTCACATAAACGAAAAGAGCGATCGCTACAACCGCAATAATCGCCACACCGATCCAGATTCCTACTTTGCTATCCGGTACCTGCTCTTGCGGAGTTTCAAACATGGTAGTGTCCTCCCGTCGCATCCGTGCCCTCGGCGCGCTGATTTTGCGCGTTGGGGCGGACGCTCGCTGGTTCTGCTCCCGGCAAACGGGATTGCCGCGAAACCCGGGGTCCCCGGCGCACTGGGTTTATGCGTTGGGGTGCGGGTCCGATCCCGCGTCTTACGGCGGCATGCAGAGTCCCAGCGAACAGCATTCCCCTTGTCCCGACCGCGAAGTTAGCACGCCGGGCCTTGGCTATTCAATGAATTACTTAGACGGCAGTCGCCCCGCGAAAGACGGCCGGTTGCGATCGAAATAGCTTCGGAATCGGGCGTTATTGCCGGTCGCTGCTAAATCGTTGCAACATCCAGCCCGGATATTCCGGCGGCAGCGCGCTTACTTCGTCGAGCCGCTTCAGTTCTTCGGCCGAGAGTTTCAGATCGACTGCCTTCAGATTGTCGTCGAGCTGCTGCTCTGTTTTCGCGCCGATGATCACGCTGGTGACTGCCTTTTGGTGCAGCAACCATGCCAGCGCCACGCGCGCTACGGACACGCCATGTCCATCGCCCACTTCCTTCATCACCGCGATGCATTTCACCGCGCGTTCCTTATCGATCGGGGGGAAATCGAATTTCGCGCGCCGCGTGTCCTCCGGCCCCGTTCCCGTGGCGAATTTGTCGGTCAGGAATCCACCAGCCAACGGGCTCCATACCATCAGCCCCATGTTTTGATCGGCCAGCATGGGTATCACGTCACGCTCCAGGTCGCGTCCGGCAATGGAGTAATACGCCTGCAACGATTCGAAGCGCATCCAGCCTTGGCGTTCGGAAATCCCCAGAGCTTTCATGATCTGCCAAGCCGCTAGATTCGAGCAGCCGATATACCGCACCTTCCCCGCGCGCGTCACCAAATCGAGCGCACGCAACGTCTCGTCCATGGGTACAGCCGGATCGATCCCGTGAATCTGGTAGAGATCCACGTAGTCCGTTCCGAGCCGCGCCAGGCTCGCGTCGATGGCTTCCACGATATGCTTGCGCGATAGTCCCAGGTCGTTCGGCCCCGGGCCTACGCGCCCACGCACTTTTGTTGCCAGCACAATATCCTTCCGCCGCGGGCCCAGGGCCTTGCCCAAATATTTTTCCGAGTCGCCTTCGGAATAGACGTCCGCAGTATCAAAAAAATTCACGCCGGCATCGAGCGCCTTGGCCACCAGCTTGTCGGCCTCGCTCTGGGTGACTTTTCCGACAGCGGCGAACATTCCCTTGCCCCCAAACGTCATCGCGCCAAAACACAATTCCGAGACCATAAGTCCGGTGCGCCCTAACGAGCGGTAATTCATCGCGTATTCCTTTCGTGGATGGAAAATTTACGAGTGCATCGCGCAGGATAAATCGCGCCGCAGTTCGCAACGGCCAACTCCGGGTATCCGCGCGCGCGGTCGTAGGTCTCGTTGCCAACTCCGTGATGAAAATTCGCGCACCAGCGCCACGCTTGACGCGTCACGCGGCTCGATGATACCACTGCGCCTACAGGTATAAGCTGGGGCAATCGCCCGCGGCAAATCGGCGGCGCAGGAGGATTCGATGAACGACAGGTTGAATGGCAACCTCTGGGGCCCGGTTGTGCTCTTGGGGCGCATCTGCTTCGCTCTGGTCTTCATTTTCGGCACCATTGGCCACTTCACCGGCCAAGACCTTCCGTATGCGGTCCAGGCCGGTGTGCCCATGGCGAAAATCGCTGTGCCGCTCGCCGGCGTGATCGCCATCATCGGCGGGCTCTCTATTTTGCTAGGTTACAAAGCAAAAATCGGGGGCTGGCTGATCGTGCTGTTCCTCGTCCCGGTCACTTTGATGATGCACAATTTCTGGGCGGCGCCTGCCGCGATGCGCGCCATGCAGATGACCAACTTTTACAAGAATCTTTCGATGCTCGGCGGCGCGCTTCTAATCACCCAATTCGGCGCCGGTCCGTGGAGCCTCGATGCGCTCTCCGCCGCGAAACACGCCAAGTCCGCTCCCGCATCCGTGGCGACATCGGCCCGCTGAAGCTTACGCGGCCGCTGCTTGTGCATTTGCCTTTGCGGCTGCCGTTTACTCTGAGCGAGGTCGAAGGGCGCTCTTCGCTTGTGCGCGAAGGCCGCGGATTTTCTAGTCGCGAATTTCCGCGCCGATTCACGTAAACTTGCATCTGATCGTTTTCACGTTGGAAGTAACTTCAAGGAGCGCATCATGCCCACGATGAAGGCCATCCGCATCCACGAATACGGCGGCCCCGAAGTTCTCAAATATGAAGAGGCTCCGCGTCCCACGCCCGCCGCCGGTGACGTTCTCATCCGCGTCCACGCCACCAGCGTGAATCCCGTCGGCATTGCCATTCGCCAGGGCCATTTCAAAGAGCGCATGAAATACAACATGCCCTTCATTCCCGGCTGGGACGTTTCCGGCGTCGTCGACTCCGTAACTCCCGGAGTCAATCGCCTCAAAACCGGCGACGAAGTTTACGGGCGCCCCGACCTGGGCCGCGACGGCGCCTACGCCGAATACGTTTCCGTGCGCGAATCCGAAGTCGCGCTTAAGCCCAAATCCATTGACCATACGCAAGCCGCCGCGATTCCCCTCACCGGGCTCACCGCCTGGCAAGCCCTCTTCGACGCCGGCCATCTTTCCGTCGGCCAAACCGTGCTCATTCATGGCGCCGCCGGTGGAGTCGGCCATTTCGCTGTACAGTTCGCGAAGGCAAAAGGCGCGCGCGTGATCGCTACCGCATCGATACGCAATCGCGAATTTCTGCGTTCGCTCGGCGTCGACGAAGTGATCGACTACAACGCCACGAAATTTGAAGAAATCGTCCACGACGTTGACGTCGTCCTCGACACCATCACCGGCGAAACCCAGGATCGCTCCTGGCAAGTGATCAGAAAGGGCGGAATCTACGTCTCCATCCTCCAACCTCCCAACCAGGAAAAGGCCGCCGCCCACGGAGTCCGCTCCGCGCACGTGTTCGTCCAGCCCAATGTCGATGAACTCGACGAAATCGCGCGCCTCGTCGATTCCGGCAAAGTGCGGCCGCACATTGAAAAAGTATTTCCGCTCGCGCAGGCCGCCGCCGCGCAGGAACTTGTCGCCACCCATCACACCCGCGGCAAAATCGTGATCGCGGTCCGATGAGACAATGACGCTCTTATCGCGCTGTCATTCCGAACCCAGCCGCGCTCGTTGCTGATGGCGGTGAGGAATCTGCTTTTTGACACGCAACACTGAACTATTCGGTTGACAATACTTGCGCCTCGCTTTAACTTAACCGCATGGTTCAGTTCCGCCAGCACAATATCAATCGCGTACTGGCCGCCATTTCCGATCCCACTCGCCGCGCCATCCTCGAACGCCTCGCCCGCGGCCCCGCCCGCATTTCCGATCTAGCCGAGCCATATCCCATGTCCCTCACCGGCTTCTGCAAGCACGTGCGCGTACTCGAACGCGCCCGCCTCGTCCGCCGCACCTGCCGTGGCCGCGACAACACCCTCCATCTCTCTCCCGAGCCGCTGCGCGCGGTAGCGCATTGGGTCCTGAACTACGAGCATTTCTGGAATGAACATCTCGATCGCCTGGAAAGTTTCTTCGCGAAAGAAAAAGAAAAGGAGAGACCCCGATGAACCTTACCGAAGTGACTGTTTCCCGCACCATCCCAGCCTCGGCCGAAAAGATTTTCGACATGTGGATGAATCCGAAAAGCCCCGGCGGTCCGTGGTTCGGCGTCGAACGCCTGATTTTCAATCCCCCGTGGATGGCCTGTTTTATTCCCTGGTGAAGCACCAGGGCTCCGAGCACCCCCACTATGGCCGATTCATTCGCATCGAGCGACCCTATCGCATCGAGCACACCTGGATGTCGAAAGGCACGAAAGGAGAGGAGTCCGTCGTCAGCATCACCCTCGAGCCGCGCGGCGACGACACCGAGTTCACCATCCGCCACTCCGGCGTTCCCGACGACGAATCGGGCCGCCAGCACAAAGATGGCTGGGGCTGGATCCTCGACATGCTCGCCAAGGGCATGGCCGCCCGCCGCTCCGCCGGCTCCGATTAGCCGCGCAGACCGTGACGTTGTGAGGTGAGCGGGTGACGCGCGATTCTCGCGCCGAATCCTTCAAATCGGCACACGCGCATCAACAAGTGTTACACTGTTGCTCTGAGAGCGCCCACGTTGTACGGCGCAATGCGAATCGAAAGCCTTGACGAGCATACGGTAAAGGAGCTGTACATGTTCCCCGAAGAATTGATTCTGCCCATGCGAGAGGAACTCACGCGCATCGGGTTTAGCGAAATGCGCACGCCGCAAGAAGTAGACGCTACTCTCCAAAATGAAAAGCGCACCGTGCTCGTTGTCGTGAATTCCGTCTGCGGGTGCGCAGCTGGCCGCGCTCGGCCTGCGGTCGCCGCGGCTCTGTCGCATAGCGCGCGCCCGGAAGTCATTACCACCGTCTTCGCCGGTCAAGACGCGGACGCTACCACCCGCGCCCGAACTTACTTCACCGGCTACGCTCCTTCGTCGCCTTCAGTCGCTCTGCTTCGCGATGGAAAACTCGTCTTTATGCTCGAGCGCTCAGACATCGAAGGCCGCGACCCGCGCGCCATCGCTCAAGATCTTGTCGGAGCCTTCGACCGTTTCTGCTCCCCCGCCGCCGCCACAAAGTAGCTCACCAGGGGCGGTGTCATCAGCTCCGCTCGCGCGACACGCCTCGGTCGTCTCTTCGGCCGTAATCGTCCCGTTGGGTTGACAAGATCCGGTTCCTCATATCGTCTGGCGCCCAATCCCCGTGAACGTCCACGGAGGAAATGGTTTGCGCGTCCACAATTGGGCTACGTCGTACGGCACAAGTGCGTCCTCAGGACTCCGCAACTTGCCGAGGCCCGCTTGAGCGGCAAATTTGTTGCTAGGAGAGCAAAAGAGATATATGGTGCTCCGGTCGGGGGTCTCCAAATCGGAAAATTCGGATAAAGTTGTTCCGGCTAGTATCGCATGGACTTGGACAGTCGTCGTTAACGTACACGACGCTGCTGTGAGTGTTTTACAGTAAAGGAGAATTCATCATGTTTCCTTTGGCCGAAAACCGCGCGCAAAGCTTTTTCCGGAATCGAATCGCTGCTATTTCATGCGTGATCGCTGTCCTGGCCATGCTTTTCGCCGGCAGCTTGAGCGCGCAAACCGTCGCCACGTACGGTTTTGAGGACGGAACAGCCGATGGCTGGATTTCGTTTAACGGCGCCAGCACTCCCGTCGCCACAAACGCCGCGGCACATACCGGCTCTTATAGCCTTCTCACCACAACGAATTCGAGCGGCGCGGGCGGACCCTCGATTTCGCTAAATGCTGTCCTCGTGGCCGGCGCGAAATACTCGATCACCGGCTATCTCATGCTCACCAACGCCGAAAGCGCTGCCAACGCAAACTTCACCATCAGGCGCAGCGACCCCAGTTGTTCCGGAGGAACCTGTTACGACACGATTGGCTCTTATGAAGTGCCTGTAACGCCTTTCCAGTGGGTGCAGATCGGCGGAACCTACACCGCTACCACGACGGAAACGGGTCTCGATCTCTACGCACAGTTGGTCGGAGCCACCACGGCACAATCGTTCTATTTGGACGATGTCGTGATTACCGAAACGGCGCCGCCCCCTGGAGGAACGCCGGTCGCCACGTACAGCTTCCAGGATGGCGGTCTGGATGGCTGGGCGCCTTTCGGCTCTGTTACCTTGACCAACACCGCGCCTCCCGTCGCCGATCCGAACGGTGATTCGAACAGTCTTCTCGTCACAAACCGTACCTCCGGTTACATGGGGCCAAGCCTGAATCTGTTGAGCGTGAATGGCGTGGTGGCGGGCGCTACCTATCAGGTCTCCGCTTACGTCTTGCTCGCCACTCCCGATACTAGCGGCCCGACTGTGACCCTCTCGACCAAGACGACGAACTGCGCCTCTTCGGGCAATTACAGCAATTTGGCGACATCGGCGGCACTGTCGGCCGCCACCTGGACGAAGGTGCAGGGCACGTTCAGCTTTAGCAATCTCCCCGGCCCGCCTTCAAATTTAACTCTGTATTTCCAATCCAGCAGTGCGACGGATTCCTTTTACATTGGCGACGTCGTGATCAGCGAACTCTCGTCCGCGCCCTTGAGCCCCAGCCAGCAGGACAACACCGGCATTACCTCAACCTTCGAGGATGGCGGAGTGGATGGCTGGAGTTCGCGTACCGGCAGTTCCACAGTCGCCAATTCGACTGACGCGGCCCACAGCGGCACCCATAGCCTGCTCACCACGGGCAGAATCGCCAATTACGATGGGCCGCAGATCAACGTCAGCAATAAAATGTACCCCGGATCCGAATACAACATCAGCGTATGGGTGATGTTGCAGCCCACCGACGGCTCAAGTCACATCATCAATATGAGCCTCCAGACCACGCTCGACGGGAATACGAGTTATCCCAGCGTTACCGGATATCCCGGCGTCACCGTGCCGGCCGATGGCAGCTGGCACCAGATCAGCGTCATGGGTTACAACATGGCGAATAGTTACGATCCGGGGTCGGCGTATCTGTATCTGCAGACCGTTCCATCGTCGGGCACCGATCTCGTATCGTTCTACATCGACGACTTCCAGCTCACTTACGTTTCGCCGCCGACCATTCAGACGGATATTCCCTCGATTTACCAGACCCTCGCTCCCTATTTCCCAGTCGGCGCCGCCGTTGACTTGTCAGATCTCTCCGGTCCGCATGCCCAGTTGCTGACCAAGCACTTCAATAGCATCACCTCGGGAAACGACATGAAGTGGAGTTCCGTTGAGAGCACCCTGGGAAATTACACCTTTGGCAACGCCGATAGCGAAGTGGGACTCGCCGTGTGCCATGGCATGCGCGTGCGCGGCCACAACCTCGTCTGGGCGACCGGCGCGCAAACTCCTTCGTATGCGTTTGGAGATGGCACCAATTCCGCCGCCAATCAGGCTGTCGTCACCGCCAACATCCAAGAGCACATCAAAAGCGAAGTACAACATTTCGGCACGAAGGTCTATGCCTGGGACGTGGTGAACGAACAGCTCGATCCTTCCCAGCCGGATTGTCTCGATCATGGTCCGTTCTATCAAGTGCTCGGCAAGAGCTATATCGATGTCGCGCTCGAGGCGGCCAGAGAGTATGCCCCCCCTGGCACCAAGCTTTTCATCAACGAATACAGCACTTCCGATCCAAGCCGCCTGGCATGCCTTGTCCGCGTGATTCAGGATCTGCGCTCCCGAGGAATTCCCCTTGACGGCATCGGCCATGAGACTCACGACGCCATCAATTACCCCACAACCCAGGCCATGGTCCACTCCATCGAAACCATAGCCAGACTCTTCCCCGACCTCGAACAGCAAATCACGGAGATGGACATTAGCGTCTATAACGCTGGCGACGATACGTCCAACTACGGGTCCAACATCCCTCCTTCGGTCTTGGCGGAGCAGGGCTGGCTGTACAAGAAAGACTTCGACGCTCTGCGCAGGCTATCCGGCAAAATCACCGCCGTCACATTCTGGGGGTTTGCGGATGACGACACTTGGCTCGATAGCTTCCCCGTCGTTCGCACCGATTATCCACTACCCTTCGACATGGGATTGCAGGCTAAGCCCGCATATTGGGGCATAGTCGATCCCACTCATTTGCCCGGCTATGGGCTGTCGTTCTCTATTTCCAGTGCGGTGGGGCAAAAGAACTCGCTTGTCTTCACCCTCACCGCAACCAATGGCGACGTCGGTCCCGCTTACGCCACGCAGATCAGCGGATTTACTCTGCGGCAAATCGCTGGTCCGCGCTGCACGCCGACGGTAACAGCGCCCGCCAGTTATCCCATCGTGCTGGGTGACATAGCAACCAGCGGTACCGCCAGCGCGCCCTTTACCGTTGATTTTTCCGGTTGCCACGGCTTCGCCGATTTTATTTTGCAAGCGCCGTGGAGTTCCGCAACCTACGATACCGGCACGTTCGTGCACTTCATCCATTATGGGAACGGCTACCGTGATGATCATGACCGTCACGACCACGATGGTCACGGATTCATGGACCAGACGAGCCGAGATAAAGACGGCTTCAAATAAATCGAATCGTTTCCGATTCATAGATCGACGACCCTGAAGAAAATCGATTGAGCCTTTGCCGGCCGTCATCACGCGGCGAGCGGCGCCGCTGCTGGGAATCGCACGCACCGACTGCCCCGCATGCGGGATGTGCGCGGCCGCCCCGAACCGCTGGCCGCGCCATTCCGACCAGCATCGTCGTTTCCGGAACAACTGGGTTGCTAGAGCCGTCGCGGATAGTCCATCTCGATAGTGAGTCAGCTTGAAGTTCTGGCGAGTTGACACTCTACCGAACGATGTTAATTCGATCAGGCAACGTTCAAATCAGGTTAGCGGTGCACGGCGTGCCAATGTAATGGGCCGAGATGCCCCCACCCGTTCGGAGGTTTGCATGGATATCCAGGACGCGCAAAGCGAAGTGCGGTCCGTTTATATTGGCGGCTTTGTAGGACAGCTTGTCCTATCCATAATTTGGCTGGTGTCCGCGGCTCTAGGCACGTGGGCCACTCCAAAAGCGTCGATTCTGGTCGTCCTCATCGGGGGATTTTTCAGCTTTCCGCTCCTGCAAATAGTGCTGCGTTTGTCGGGCCGTCGAGCGCGGGTGAGCCGAGAAAATCCGTTCCATTGGCTCGGGATGCAGATCGCGTTGGTGCTGCCGTTTTCAATGCTGCTTCTTGTGCCCGTAGGTTTGTACCGGTTAAATTGGTTTTTTCCGGCTCTGATGGTCCTGGTGGGCGCGCACTATTTGCCGTTCGCTAGTTCTTACGGGATGCGTATGTTCTTGGTTCTCGCGGGAATCTTGATCGCTATGGGCGTTGTGATCGCACTATATTTTCCGAAATCGTTCACCCTTGGCGCATGGGTCACCGGACTGATCCTTTTCGTTTTCGCGTGGGTTGGGCGCTCCATCGCAACCGACTTAGCAAGAATAGAGGAGGTGAAGGCCGGCCTTCAACGCACGATATGAGCACCGGCGACCGGGAACTTGATCTGTTCCTGGAGCGCCAGATTTTGGTATTGCCAGCGGGAGGCGCACCACTGTCGGAGCTGCGCCTCTCGCAATCGGTGCTGATGATATCGCACAACACCTCAGCTACGTTATTCAGTGGCGTGCGCTCCTGACGCTTCGTGACCGTCGCTTGCGTACGCCTATGGGCTTGGGATATAACCACGGCGTCATTAATTCAGCCCGAGGTTCCCGGCCAGCCGTTTCACACGCTGGGGCGGCTGCCGTAACTCGCGAAACGCAATCGCATGCCCGCGCGTCACAATACGTTCCGGACCTGATTTCTGGCGCGGTCTTCTGCGTGCTCATTCGAGTTGGAATGGTCCGGAGCGTCATCTTCGGAATTCTGTCGGGGGGATTGCATGAAAAAGATTGTGTGTTGGGCAGTCACGCTGTTTCTTGCCGGCGCGATCGCGCCGCTTTCGCGAGCGCAAGGAGGCGCGACGCAACAGAAAGCTCCGCCGCGGCGTCCTCCTCCGATGTTCCGGATGCCGGAGCCGCCGCACGGGACCGTCGAGAACTATCAGCCCGTCACGAACGATATGCTGCTGCATCCCAGCCCCGACGACTGGCTCATGTACAGCCGCACCTACGACGCGTGGCGCTACAGCCCGCTCAAGCAGATCGATAAGAAAAATGTGAAGAACCTGCGCATGGCCTGGGCGCTTGGCCTTCCGCAAGGCACCACCGAAACCATTCCGATCGTCCACGATGGCGTGATGTACACCATCGTTCCAGGCGGCGACGTGATGGCCATCAACGCGGCCAACGGAAAGATCATCTGGGAATACGTGCGCCATTACAAAGAGGCATCCCTCGGTAGGGCCGAGCGCACCAAAACCATCGCCATTTATAAAGACATGGTCTACTTCACCGCGCCCGATGGCTACGTGGTGGCCCTCGATGCCGCCACCGGCAAAGTGAAGTGGGAAACGTACAAGACCGATACGCAGAATACTTCCGGCGCGCTGGTGGTTGATGGCAACGTGATTTCCGGCGGCACCTGCGGCAAGGGCCGCGTAAGCTGCTTCATCGAAGCGGATAACGCCGAAACCGGCAAGGAAGTTTGGCGCTTCTATAACGTTCCGGCGCCCGGCGATCCCGGATACGATTCCTGGCACGGCGCGGATACCA
>JBOGMW010000174.1:0-30196 GCA_050746805.1 Candidatus Acidiferrales bacterium
CGCCGCTGCTGTTTCGCAACCTCGGCCGGGGAAAATTCGCCGATGTGACGTCGCGAATGGGGGCCGCATTCAACATGCCGCGCGTTGCTCGCGGAGCGGCCTACGGGGACGTATACAATGATGGCAAACTGGACATACTGCTCTCGACCAACAGCGGCCCCGCCGTTCTTTTCCGCAATATAGGGGACACGAATCACAGCCTGCGCATCAAGCTGGTAGGCACAAAATCGAATCGTGACGGAATCGGCGCGGTGGTGAAGGTCACTTCAGGCGGGTCAACCGAGTGGAAAATGCTGAAGAGCGGTTCCAGCTACCTTTCTTCGAGTGAACTGGTCCTTACGTTTGGCCTTGCCCGCAATACGGAGACTAGCGCGATCGAAATTGATTGGCCAAGCGGCCGCGTGGACCACTTGAAGAATGTTTCCGCGGAGCAAATCATTACAGTCCAGGAAGGCCGGGGAATCATCTCCGCGAAGCCCTACGAGAAGGACTAACGAAGACTCATGACGCGAGTCTTGCACCGCGCGACTTTCTTTGGTGCCCTCGTTGTGTTTGCCGTTTCCATTCCGTTTTTTATCGGCCCATTCGCTTCTCGACGCCCAGCGGACTCAAGCGCACGCGCGAAGCAGCAAGCGATTGCACACGACAACTTGGGCATTGCGTACATGAATCGACAGGACGAGCGGAACGCCCTCTCCGAGTTTGAGAAGGCCTATTCTCTCGACCCTGGCCTTTACGCCGCGCGCCTCAACCAAGCCATCGCGCTGCTGAATTTGGAAAAGTTCCCCCCCGCTCTCGAAATTCTTGAAGAAGCGGCGAGGCGTGAGCCCAGAAACCCTCGCACTTGGTATAACCTCGGACTCATCGAAAGATCCCTCGGTCATGCGCAGATATCCGCGCAGGACTTTGAACGAGTCGCTGCCCTGGACCCGCGAGACGCCGACACGCAGTATTTTCTTGGGCAGGATTACCTGAGCCTGGATCAGTATGGGAAAGCGATTGCCGCTTTTGAACGCGCCCTGCGTCTTGATCCGTTCCACGCTTCCTCTGTATTTGCGCTGGCACAGACGTATGAACGTTCGGGCCATCTACAGCAAGCCCAAGCGCAACTCATTCGCTTCCAGCACCTGACGGAGACGAAACTCGGCAAACCGATGAGCCTCACTTACGGCGACCAAGGGAAATATTCTCTCGCGGAGGAAATATCCCCGGGCATCGAGTCGGTTCCCGCCCCAATCCCCGTACGTTTCGTCGATGTAACTGCCCAATCAGGCCTTCCCTCTCGATGGGCGAATCGCTCCGTGAAGTCGCAAGATCCAGCAGAAGATTTCGGTTCCGGAGCTTGCGTCTTCGATTACGACGGCGATGGTAAGCCCGATATCTTCCTCGGTAATGATGGCACGGGCCACGCGGCGCTCTATCACAATCTCGGCGGCGGAAAATTCGCGAACGTTACCGCGAATTCTGGCATCGATCTTCCCGGTCCCGCAATTGGCTGCACTGCGGGGGATTTCGACAATGACAGCCATCCCGGCTTGGCGGTCAGCTACCGCGACGGAGTGGCACTGTTTCAAAACGAAGGCGATGGAACGTTCAAGAATGTCACGTCAGAAGCTGGCATCAAAGTTATGGGTGCCGCGCTGGGTCTCACTTTTGTTGACTACGATCAGGATGGCGACCTTGATCTATACGTTTCACGCGGTCCCGGTCTCTCCCGTTCATTAGCGGGCCCATCGTCCAACGAGCTTTGGCGCAACAACGGCAACGGAACGTTCACCAATGTGACTCGAGAAACAGGTCTGGCCAATCCTGGAGGAAGCTGGGGCGCAACGGCGAGCGATATCAACAACGATCGCGCTGTGGATTTCGTGGTGACCTCGATACATCGTCCGCCGGTCATTTACTTCAATCCACGCGAAGGCTCATTCAGGGCGGCAGCACCGTGGACCCCGGCGATGAGTGCCCCGGCGGTCGGCGTCCTTGCGTTCGATTTCAACAAGGATGGATGGATGGATTTGGCGTTCACGCATTCCCGTGCGCCCGGCATCTCTCTTTGGCGCAATATCGACGGTCAGAAATTCGCGGCTGTATCGCTGCCCCACCTGGGTTGGACTCGGGGCTGGGGACTCGTCGCGCTCGACTATGACCATGATGGCTGGATTGACCTCGCTGCCGTGGGGACGAATTCATCCGGCGGTCACATCGCTTTGCTGCGTAACGAAGGTAGTGCAGGGTTTCGGAACGTTTCTCACGATGTTGGCCTCGATAACATTCGTCTCACGGATCCACGCTCGGTCGTAGCCGCCGATTTCTTCGGTGACGGCTCGATCGATCTTCTAATCACCCAAGCCGGCGGCCCGCCGGTCCTCTTGCATAACATGAACAACGATCGCAATCACTGGCTCCGCCTCACTCTTCACGGGCTTGTCGACAACCATAGTGCGATCGGCACGAAAGTCCAGATTTTCGCGGGCACCCTACGCCAGAAATTCGAGGTTCCCGCGGCTTCCGGTTACCTGGGCCAGAGCGACGTGTCGATTGATGTCGGTCTCGATTCGGCGGCAAAACCGGATATTGTCCGCATGTTGTGGCCGACTGGCGTGCTTCAGGATGAAATTAACTTCGCCGTGGATGCGAATGCCACCATCGAGGAACTTGACCGCCATGGAAGTTCGTGCCCGATACTATTTGCATGGGATGGACATCATTTCAAGTTCATCGACGATATTCTCGGAGCGGGGATCGTAGGCCATTGGATTGCTCCCGGGCGCCGCAACATTCCCGATCCTGAAGAATATATGAAGGTAAAGGGATCGGACGCCCAGCCGAGAAACGGCTTGCTGCGTTTTCGTTTGCTCGAACCGATGGAAGAACTCGACTATCTGGATCAGATTCGCCTCGTCGCTGTGGATCACCCTGCTGGTGTGGACGTGTACTCCAACGCGCGCTTTGCCATGCGTCCGCCCTTTCCCCAATTCAAAGTGATTGCCAGCCGAGAAGCGCACCCTCCGCTCGGTGCTTGGGACAATTTGGGACGGAATGATCTCCTACTTCTTTCGTCTCGCGACCATCACTTCGTCGAAAGTTTTCAGCCCCTGCCCTTTGCGGGCTTCGCGAAAATGCACTGGCTCGAACTGGATTTGGGCGCATGGAATCCGGGTCGCCCTCTACGCCTGCTGATGGACGGTTTTACGGATTATTTCAGTGCCGATTCCCTGTATGCGGCGCAGCAAGCGGGAATGAAGCTGATCCCGCCCTATGTGGAAGCTCAGGATTCTTCAGGCCACTGGCGCCGCGTCGTTCAAGACATGGGATTCCCCGCGGGCCTCGAACGCAGCATGGTTGTTGATCTCACCGGGAAAGTTAAGGCTGGCACGCGCCGGATCCGCATCGTTACAAATTTGAAAGTCTATTGGGATCGCATTCGCATTGATAATTCACCACTGGATGTGCCGTATCGCGTTTCAAACGTCCCGCTAGTAGGCGCGAAGCTCGATTTTCGGGGATATCCGCGATACATCGACGGCAAAACGAGCGGCGATCTCAGCTACATTTACGACGACGTAAGTGCAACAGGTCCCTACGCGCGGCAGTCAGGAAACTATACTCGCTACGGCGACGTTCTCCCGCTGCTCACCCGCGCTGATGAAAAATACGTCATTTTTGGATCAGGGGAGGAAGTTGCGGTGAGCTTTGACGCTTCCCTGTTGCCCAAGCTTCCCCCTGGGTGGGTGCGCGATTATTTCTTTTATGCGAATGGCTTCGATAAAGACATGGATATGTACGCCGCTTTCGGCGGCACCGTTGCTCCCTTGCCGATTCACACCCGCCTTTCTTATCCGTATCCGAGAGGGATAGGCTACACCTACGACCGCAGCCATCTTGAATATTATTTGCATTACAACACCCGCGAAGTCTCCGGCGCTTCCCCGCGTTCGTATCTTTTTAACTATCGTCCGACACGACCCTAGCGTCGCACATGGTCTCGCTGTGCTGCCACCTTACGGATTCAACTTCAGCCCTCAAGTAATGACTCGCACTGTCACAGACGTGCTTCGCAACGTTCCACCCAGCCTGAAAACCGGAACCTCGGTTTTAAGAGGACCGGCACGCAAATTTCTGATGCAGGTTGGGCGTTCGTTTCGGCAGAATACAGACGGTAGGGAAATGAAGATTTTACCGTGAAGAGGAAGCACTATTTTGTTGAGAGATTATGGCGGTTCTGAAGCTACCCCAGGTAGGCGAGCCGGTAGTCGAAGCCTGGCGATCTGGCTCTGTTGACATCCTCGCTACAATGATGAAGAGTCGGAGGCTGAGATTGTTCGAAATCGTTGTTTGCTATCGAGACAGGGAGCAAACATGGCCGGAGTCGGACGCCTGTCGTTGGCTCGCATCCCGCTGCAAGTCTGGCGGCGCTCCCTCGCTATCGAAGTTGGTTTCGGCGCTCGCGCGAGGCTTCCTGGACTAAAGATTTGGGTACTGGATGGAAGATTGAATGGAGGGCCATAAGAGTGCGCTTGACAAAAGCAGGAGCAATACTTGCAATCGTTCTTTTTCTAGGAATGCTGCCGTTGAATCTGGAGGCGCAAACACACGTGACAAGGCAGCCTTTTGGCAAGTTAGCGAATGGGACGCCAGTCGACATCTATACGCTCAAGGATGCGACCATCCAGGTGCGCATCATCACCTATGGGGGCATCGTCCAGTCGCTGGAGGTTCCCGACCGCAATGGCAAAGTCGCGGACGTTGTTCTGGGCTTTGCTTCCGGCGATAAATACGTCGCCAACCCGAGTCCATACTTTGGCGCGCTCATTGGGCGTTATGCCAATCGCATTGCCCACGGGGAGTTCAAGCTCGACGGCCACACCTACACACTGCCCAAGAACGACGGCGAGAATACGCTCCATGGGGGCACTCGTGGATTCGACAAAGTGGTGTGGAAGGCCAAGGTCATCCCCGATGGCATCGAACTGACGCACGTGAGTCCGAACGGCGACGAGGGATTCCCTGGCACTCTCACGGCTGTCGTTAAGTACACGCTGATCGGAAAAAGGTTGCACATCGACTATTCGGCGACCACGGACAAAGACACGGTCGTGAACCTGACCAACCATTCCTATTACAACCTTTCCGGACAAGGCAATGGCACTATCCTGCACGATGAACTGAAAATTAATGCCTCGCGTTTCACTCCGGTGAACGCCAATTTGATTCCCACGGGGGTTTTGGAGTCCGTTGTGGGAACGCCGTTCGATTTCCGCAAGTTAACGGAAATTGGTTCGCGCATTAATCAGGACAATCAACAACTGCACAACTCAAAAGGATATGACGATAATTGGGTGCTGGATAAGCCTGCGGGCCAGTTCGGAGAAGCTGCCGAGGTGTATGATCCAATCTCAGGTCGCGTTCTTACTGTTTGGACCACTCAGCCGGGGATTCAGGTCTACACAGGCAATTTTCTGGATGGATCGATCACTGGGAAGGATGGCAAGGTATACATTCACCGCGGGGGCCTCGCGCTGGAGACCCAGCATTTTCCGGATTCTCCCAACCAACCCAACTTTCCGAGCACCGAACTGAGACCCGGGCAGCGGTATCACCAAGTTACGGAGTTCAGGTTCTCCACTCGATAAATGAAACCCTAGTGTCGTCGCCGGGAGAATCGTGCTGTCGATACTGCCGACTTGACCTTTTCTCTGCCGGACAGGAAGGATTTCTTCAGAGAGGATTTCTTGTCCTGTTTGGCGAGCTCAAGCGACTCGCTATGGCGCGGTTCGCGGAATGAAATTCCGTATGGGTTCCTAGTCGGTGCGATTCCACGTAGGTGGTCCATTCGCGGAAATGGGGTTTGGAAACCTGGCCTGCATGTCACGATTTCATCTTCGCGTGTCCGACCTATGTTAGTATCCCCAACCGTGTTGCAAATTGCTTATCGGTCTCACAAGGCCCGCATCATCCTGGGAAATAGCGCGTGAATTGGAACGTCCCTGAACTGATGGGAGTGACTCTATGATGGCAGCTTTAAGTTTGGTTTCGGCAGGGCGCCTGGTCCGCTTGTCACCGGTGGACATCGCCATTATCGTTTTCTATTTCGCACTGGTGCTGGGGATCGGATTTTATCTAAAAAAACGGTCGAATACCGGCGAGGATTTTTTCATGGCCGGCAGGGAAATGACCGCATGGGTGGCGGGTCTGAGTTTCCTCTCCGCTAACCTTGGAGCGCTCGAATTAATGGGCTGGGCTGCTGCGGCCTATGAATACGGCATTCTGGCAACGCACTGGTATTGGATCGGCGCGATTCCCGCGATGCTATTCCTCGCTCTGGTAATGATGCCGTTCTACTACATTTCCAAAACACATTCGGTTCCGGGGTATCTCAAGTTGCGGTTTGGCGAACCCACCCGTGCGCTGTCGGCCATTTCATTCGCGGTCATGACTGTGCTGATGAGCGGTATCAACATGTACGCGATGGCAGTGACCATGAATGTGGTTCTGGGTTGGAGCATTCACTTCAGCATCTGGATATCGGCAATCACAGTGGCCGTTTATGTTGCACTGGGAGGGCTACGGTCGGCGATCTTTAACGAAGTGCTGCAATTCTTCCTGATCTGGGCAGGCGCGCTATTGATCCCGATTCTAGGATTGGTCGAAGTGGGCGGGTGGGACAATCTGAAAGCGCGCATCACACAAAATGCCTCGAGTGAATACACGCACTTGTGGAGCACGCTGGGATCGTTCAGTGATAACCCTATGGGGATTCATTGGACGGGCATCGTGTTTGGGCTGGGGTTCGTCATTTCATTTGGCTATTGGACGACAGACTTTCTGGTGGTGCAGCGCGTGCTTGCGGCGAAGGATCTGCGCGCGGCGAAAATGGCGCCGATTATCGGCGCGGGATTCAAGATGCTGGTGCCGTTCATCGTGATTCTGCCGGGCTTGATCGCGCTGGCTGTGCTTCCGGGATTAACCGGGGCGAGCGTCACAGCCGCCGGCGGACACAATTACAACCAGGTGCTGCCGCTGATGCTGGCTCGTTATTGCGGTCCCGGTTTGCTGGGACTAGGGATCACCGCGCTGGTCGCCGGGTTTATGTCCGGGATGGCGGGAAACGTGAGTGCTTTTGCCACCGTGTGGACTTACGACATTTATCGCGCGCTCATCAAGTCGAATGCGACGGACAAACATTACGTGCTGATGGGCAGGTGGTCCACGATTCTTGGAGTGTTGATCAGCATCGGGACAGCATATTTCGCGATGCATTTTTTGAGCATTATGGACTACGTGCAAGCCTTGTTTAGCTTCTTCGTAGCGCCCTTGTTCGGTACCGTAATCTTGGGAATGCTGTGGAAGCGGGCGACCCCGATAGGAGGATTCTGGGGCCTCCTCTTAGGGACCGTGTCCTCGGTTGGGATGTGGGCGTGGGTGCGGATTAATCCGGCTGCTCTGTCGTATGTGGCGCTTTCCACTCACGCGAAGACGATGGCGGAAGACATGTACAGGGCGCTTTGGTCCTGGATTATCTGCGTCCTCGTGACGGTAGTGATGAGCTTGTTGACGAAGGCCCAGCCTCTCACGGAGTTAACCGGACTCGTTTACGGCGCGACGGATATTCCCCACGAGGAGCGGGTGTCGATGTTTCACAGGCCGGCGTTCTGGGCCGTGGTTGTCGCTGTTGTATTAATTGGAGTCAATATTTATTTCTGGTGAGGACAATGAGAACAGGCGACTCAATATCGATCTGGTTTTTCATCGGCATATCCTTGTTGGTCAATGGCGTGCTGATCTTGGGTGCCGGCCTGTATGAACTGGGACATCCGCCGGTTCATCCCGTCGTGCTCTATCACTTGCACGCAAGCATATGGTGGGGTGCTCTTCTATTGGTGCTCGGACTTTTTTTCTGCATTCGCTTCCCCCCCACGCACGACCGGACTCGAAGTTCCTGACCGAGGAGATGTCGTCCGGCCTTTGAGAGTTTAACCTAGAATAAGAGACGCGGTTCATTTCCATCGGAGACTCTGGGGGTAGTGATCCGCTGGACGTGGCGGCCAACAAACTTCTGCACTTGATGCGCGTACGGACCCTATCGGTGCGGAACTCCCATCGAGCGGTTTTTTTTGGCAGTCAGAAGAATCTACTCAGAGCTCTGAACCCGAGCACCAATGCTGATAAGGTGGTGCCCGCCAAGCTCCTAACTCATTTTAATCTGAACCTGTCCGCAGCTCCGGGATTTTAATTCCATGAGTAGAAAGCCGGATTGTTGACAAAGTGTTTGAAGGTCCCTCAAAATCCTCGCTGCCGCTCAGGAATAGGGTCAACCGACAGGGATTGACTGCAGCACTCACGTAGGCAAACGGAGCGATGGCAATCGAATCTCCTCGGGACGCCGCCGGTCCGAGTAGTGGCCTGCGAGAAATCGTTAGTATGACAAACAGCACCCGAAGATTTAAGCAAGGCCATTGCCATGCTGCTTGAGAATCTACGTCGAGAAGTCCTCGAGGCCAACCTCGAAGTGGTGCGTCGCGGGTTGGTTCTCTATACCTTCGGTAACGCGAGTGGAATTATGCGAGATGAGGGCTACGTCGTAATAAAGCCCAGTGGCGTTTCCTACGACGAATTGAAGCCGGAGGATATGGTGATTACGGACCTCGACGGCGCCATCGTGGAGGGCAAACTCCGGCCTTCTTCTGATCTTGCGACCCATTTGGTCCTCTATCGCAAGTTTCCTTCCATTGGGGGCGTGGTTCACACGCATTCTGAGTTTGCGACTGCCTGGGCGCAGGCGGGTCGGCCGATCCCCTGCCTCGGAACCACTCATGCGGATTACTTCTACGGCGCTGTTCCAGTTACGGAGCATCTGATACAGGCTGAAATCGAGCGAGACTACGAGCGAAACACAGGCGTGGCTATTTGCAGGACGTTTGAGCACCTCGATCCCCAGTCGATACCCGCGGTTTTGGTCCGCGGCCACGGTCCGTTTTGTTGGGGGAAAGATGCGACAGCAGCAGCACACAATGCGGTTATCCTGGAAGCTGTTGCGAAAATGGCATTCTACACAGTCGAGTTGACCGAAAAGGCAGACCCCCTCTCGGATGCACTTCGGGACAAGCATTTTCTGCGCAAGCATGGGCGTGATGCTTATTACGGACAAACGACCGGCAATCGCTCGGGGGAATAGCCAAGCCCTCAAATTCCTCTTGGGTGCAGGAATGCTTCGGAGCAGAGAACGGCGGTCTTTAACCGCGCCCGGCTTTCCAGAGCGCTCCCGTTGAGTGAAGTCAAAGAAGAAACCGAGCGCGGATACGAGAATTGTTGGTGAGGAATCAATGACGAACGACAAAAAGAAGATGACGATGGGCCTTATCGTGGGGAACCGGGGGTTTTTCCCGGGGCATCTCGCCGAATCCGGCCGCAAAGAGATGATGCAAGCGTTGGGCGCGTGCGGCATGGATGTTGTGGCGCTCGAACCGACGGAAAGCAGGTATGGCGCCGTCGAGTCCCACCAGGAAGCTAAGCGGTGCGCGGATTTATTCCGCGCCAACAGTGAGCGGATCGACGGTGTGATTGTTACCCTGCCGAATTTTGGAGATGAACGCGCGATCGCGGACACCCTTCGTTTGGCACGGCTCGGAGTTCCCGTTCTGGTGCAGGCCACGCCGGATACTCCGGCAAAGATGACGATCACCCACCGGCGAGACAGCTTTTGCGGCAAGATGTCCGCTTGTAACAATCTGATGCAGTATGGCATTCCGTATTCGCTCACGTCTTCTCACACCGTTGTTCCCAGCGCGTCGGAGTTCCAACGGGATCTGGAGTGGTTCGCGGCAGTTTGTCGAATCGTACGGGGTCTGAAGAATCTTCGCATCGGCAGCATCGGAGCCCGGCCAGCGGCCTTCAACACCGTCCGCTACAGCGAAAAGATTCTTGAGTCGCAGGGAATCTCTGTGGAGACGCTGGACCTTTCCGAGGTGATCGGCCGGATCGCGCGTAGAAAAGACGCCGACGAAGCCGTGCAGGCGAAGCTGCGCTCCATCGAAAAATATGTCTCTACCAACGATGTGCCCAAGGAATCGCTGATCAAAATGGCTAAATTAGGGGCAGTCATTGACGAATGGATGCAACAGGCGGATGTGGCCATCAGTGCCGTGCAATGTTGGACTTCGATCGAAGAGAATCTGGGCGTCGTTCCCTGCACGGTGATGAGCATGATGAGCGATAGCCTGATGTCCAGCGCGTGCGAGGTAGATATTTGTGGCGTGCTCAGCATGCATGTGCTTCGTCTGGCCTCGGAGACCCCTAGCGCCCTGCTCGATTGGAACAACAACTACGGCGACGATCCTAATAAGGCCGTTTGTTTCCACTGCAGTAATCTGCCGAAACATTTCTTGAAGAACGTGAAAATGGATTATCAGGCCATCATTGCGGGGTCGGTGGGCAAAGAGAACACGTATGGCACATGCGTGGGGCTGGTTCATCCTGGGGCGATGACATTCGCGCGCTTCTCAACCGACGATCGCGCGGGAAGAATGCGGGGCTACGTGGGCGGTGGCGCTTTCACGGACGACCCGCTAGAAACATTCGGCGGCGCCGGGGTAGTCGAAATTCCCCGCATGCAAAAATTGCTCCACTACATCTGCGAAAACGGTTTCGAACACCACGTCGCGGCAAACTTTTCCACGGTCGGCGCCGCGGTCCACGAAGCGACCACGCGCTATCTCGGCTGGGATATGTATTTGCACTCCAACTAGAGTCGGGGCATCTTTCCATGACGGTTGTCGCTGGAGTCGATTTCGGCACCCTGAGCGTTCGCGTCTCGCTGGTGGATAGCGAACTCGGAGTGCTGGGTACGGCAGTGGCTGAGTATCCACTGCATCGGAAGCGTGAGGATCCCGAATATGCCACGCAATCGCATGATGACCATATGCGCGCCCTTGCGTCTGCAACCCGTCAAGCTCTTCGCGATGCGAGAGTCCCGTCGGATGTGGTCGAATCGATCACGCTCGATACAACTGGCTCCTCGGTGCTGCCCGTAGGCGCGGGTATGATTCCGCTCGGCGAGTATTACTTGTGGTGCGACCATCGTGCCAAGGTTGAAGCCGCCGAGATAACGGCGATGGCACAACGCGAGGGCCTTGAGGCTATTCGCTGGTGTGGAGGCGTCTATTCCTCGGAATGGGGCTTCTCGAAGCTGTTGCACTGGCTGAGGCACAACCCAGATAAGCGCAGCCAGTTCGCCAGTGCATTCGAACACTGCGACATGGTCGTGGCCACGCTCTGTGGCATCACCGATCCGTCTCGCGCGAAGCGCAGCGTCTGCGCCATGGGACATAAGTGGCTCTGGCATCCCGCTCTGGGTGGTCTTCCTTCCGAGGAATTTCTCACGAAGGTCGATCCGCTGCTTGCCGGAGTCCGAGCAAAGCTTCAAGGAAGTTACGAGACCTCCGATAAGATCGCCGGATTCCTATCGCCTCAGTGGGCCGAGAAGTTGGGTTTGCGCGCGGGAATACCGATCCCCGTAGGTGCGTTCGATGCTCACTGGGATGCTATCGGTGCCGGAGCACGTGAAAAGGACATCGTCAACGTGATTGGCACGTCGACGTGCATCATCGGGATTTCCCGGCAAACGAATCTGGTACCCGGCCTGTGCGGGGTGGTGGAGGGAAGCGTTCACCCTGGCTTTACCGGCATCGAGGCTGGGCTTTCCGCCACTGGCGATATCTTTGAGGCCATTGCTGGCCGCGCCGCCACGTCCGTCTCGAGATTAAGCGAGGGCCTTGAAAAATACCGCGCTGGCCAGACGGGCTTGCTTCGATTGTCCTGGGACAACGGTGACCGCACTGTCCTCGTCAACCCCAACCTCCGTGGTGTAACGTTGGGATGGAATCTCCAGCACACGGCGCAGGACGAGCTATTTGCCGCCATTGAAGGCACCGCGTTTCACACTCGGATCATCCTAGACCGCATGGCTCAGCACGGCATTACCATCGAACGCGTCATCAATGCCGGGGGCATTCCCCAGCACAATTCTGTCCTCAACCAGGTCTACGCAAATGTCCTGGGTCGCCCGGTGCTCGTGCCGAGTCGCAAAGTGACGAGCCTTGGTTCAGCTATTTTCGCATTTCTTGCCGCCCGAACTTTTCGGACGATCGAAGAAGCGCAAACCAAGGTTTGCCCACCGCACATTGTTTTCCAGCCGGAGCCTGCTGCACAGATCACCTACGATCGGCTCTACGGCCTTTATAAAAGGCTGTACTTCGATTTCGGCCAGCCGAAAAAAGAGTCCGCATTTGGCGACGTCTTGCCCGCCCTCATCCGTATCGCCGAGGGGCAAGCATCATCGGATGGGTGATCGCCAACTTCGCAGCTTTCCGGAAGCAGCCCTGAACGGCGATCGCTGTGGGTCGGCTCTAAACAAAACGCCGAGCCGTCCATGCGAATTATCAATGCTTGTTCTCTAGCGCCGCGATGGTCTGGCGTACGTAGTTGGCGCTAGGACTCGTGGGATCTTCTTTCAAATATATCTTCAGTTGTCCGACCATCTCGGGAATACGGTTCAGCCGCTGATAGGCCGCTGCCGCGGTGTAGTGCACGGTCGCGTAACCCTGGTGAGGTAGGCTGTGCACCTTCTCAGCATCGTCGATCGTCTCCTGATAATGGCCCTGGAGGAAATCCACTCGGACGCGCAGCGCAAGCGCGTCGACATTCGTCGGATCGGCCGAAATCGCCTTGTTCAAAAGCTCCCTGGTATTGGGAAGTTTATGATCGGCGAATTGAATGTGCGCGAGGCTCACGAGTGCCGGCACAAAGCGATCGTCGCTAGCCAACGCCTTCTTTAAGGCATCGCGTTGTTTGTCCGTTTGTTCCATTCGATAGTACGCGACCGAAAGGTCGTAATAAGCCGAAGAAAACTGCGGATAAATTGAAACGGCCTTTTTGAAGTGGTCGGCCGCCTTCTTCCAGTGTTTGTGCTCCATCTCTGCGTCGCCGCGTGCCAGCTCTTCAGATGCTCCCTTCGGAATCTCGAGTTCGCGGACGCTCACGGTTCCCGTCGATGCGGCTATTTCAGAATTGTTTTCGGTACTTGCGCGAACCACAACGAGTGCGGTCAGAAAAACTCGGCCATTTTCGATGTGAATATCTCCGCTATTGGCGGTTTCAATGCCTTCGCCTGAAACCTCGGCGTGATAATCTCCCGGCAGTAAATTGTCGAATTCAGCAAAGCCCGACGAGTTGGTCAGGCTCACTTGGTAGGGCGTGACGCCGGCAAGCCCCTGAAAGATCTCGACCCGCGCTCCGGACTCAGGCAACCCTTTATTTGCGGACTCGACATCCACTTGCAGCGTGCACAGTGTTTCGTTTCCCTGGTTCGGGGATATTTGCGCGTGGGCTGCCAGAGCAAATAAGACCAAGAACAATGCGGACAATCGCCACATCTGACGATCCCTCCGTCGCGAACGAGTAAGAGGGCGGCACAGCAAAAGCAGCAAAGTCATCGTACGTCAATTGATTGTCGAATGCACGGAGTTCCAGAAGCGCGGATTCCGAATGCTCGGCTTGGCGTAGCGCGTTAGCGTGTCCCGACACACAGACCGCTTTGGGCGTGGCTCGCGGTTAAATTAGGGCGACAGACGACGGTAAGAATCCCGCGAGCGGGTTGCCGCGCATCGCGCGTTTCGCGGTCCCTCTCCTCCAGTCATATACTCGCCTGACGATTTCTCTTGATGTAGCTCAAAGCGGCGCTCGATCCTGAAATCATTTTGTCGTTATCGTACACGGCAGATGCGCGCTTTACGCCCGCATGAAACACACGACAAAACTTGAGGAAGGGAATAACATGAGCGGCGACTTCGGAATGGCCAATATGCCCAAGCAGCATCGCGGAATCCATCTGATTGCGCAAATAGCCAACGTGTCTATTGGCACCGTTGATCGCGCGCTACACGGGCGAGGCGGAATCAAAGAGAAGACGCGCGAGCGCATTTTGCAGATCGCGCGGCAAATTGGCTACACGCCGAATTTGGCGGCGCGGACCCTGTCGGTGACGCGCGCGGGGGCGCGCATCGGCGTATGCATCCCGCGTGAGATTCATTTCTTCTATGACCAACTCTGGAGCGGCGTTCTCGATGAGGCAAAACAGGTGTCCCAGCTCGGCGTTGATTTCGTGCATCGTCCCGTTCATGCCCTGGGTGAGGGAGAAACGGACGCGTTCAAACAACTCGCCGATCAGGGCGTCAACGGGATCATCCTGACGGCGGGTAACCCTAAAGAGCTGAAGCAGTTGATCGATGACGCCGAGGCAAAAGACATCCGCGTCCTCTGCGTCTCGTCAGATGCACCCGAAAGTCGGCGTTCCAGCATAGTCTGCGTCGAACCGTACTTGAACGGATGCCTGGCGGGCGAATTGATGGGGAAATTCGTCCCGGCGGGCTCAAAAGTGGCCATCGTGGCGGGCATGCTGACCGCTGAAGACCATCGCAAGAAGACAGACGGTTTCTCGAAGGCGTTTCCAAAACACTGCGTGGGCGGGAAAATCGCCGCTGTCATCGAAGGGCACGAAGAAGAAGATGAGAGCTTCCAGAAGACATTCGATTTGCTTCGCCGCATCCCCAGCCTCGCCGGTATTTACGTTAATACAGTGAACTGTTTGCCGGTGTGCCGGGCGCTCGGTGCCCGGAACCTCAGCGGGAAAGTAAAACTGATTACGACAGACCTGTTTCTCGAAATGTCGCCGTATTTCAAAAAAGGAACAATCGCCGCGTCCATCTACCAGCATCCCCATCGCCAAGGGCAAATTGCGGTGCGTTTGATGGCAGACAGTCTCACCGGCAAAGTGAGCCTTCCGCCAGCCCTCCACCTCAGTCCAGGCGTGGTGATGTCATCCAACCTGCATCTTTTCCGGGAGATTCGGCTCGCCGATACAAGTTTGCCGGACACGCTTGGCCGCAATGACGGCGCAGCCTAAACGTCTCGGCCCTTGCGAATCAGTTCCCCCGCCCTATTCCAGAACGAGATTTCTGCGTCGCGAAGGCGCCTCAGGACGGAGCCCGGTTTACCGGATTAATCCAAAAAATTACGGATTCGTCCATTTGAGCTTGAACGTCGTCGGCCGAATTGTAAGAAAATGCTTGACAATCCTGTAACCTCGTGTACGTTAACGGCGGTGGGAATGTTGCTGGGGCAAATGGGGCGCGGTCATTCTGGGCAATCGCAACCCCGTATTTTAGTGTCCCTGTTTTTCTAATAGTTCACGGATCGATTAAACCTTGCCGAGTGGCGGACAACTTGTGCTTGAGCACGCGACGCTGATACGCCTTGGGTCGCGTGATTGGTGTTTGAGTTTGGTTACGTAAATTCTGACGGCACTTCGATAAGAGCTTGAGTGAGCGCGTTGGAGTGATTTTGGTTGTCGGCGATCCGAGGGAGACTTTAGCTGTGATGAATCAACGGGTTTAGGCGGCCGCTGAGTTCCTTAGACAGATAACGGTGGCGCCGGATGAGGGACGAAATGATTACGGAATTGCGAAAAGCCGAAGGAGGAGTCATGAAGGCTTATGGTTCGTTGCGGTCGGTCGATAATTACGTCAACTGGAGCTGGATACTTCGCTTACTTGGGCTGGCCGTACTTTTCTTCGGCTTGCCATTATTGGCAAGCGCGCAAGAAGCGACGATAGTCGGGACGGTTACCGATCCGTCCGGTGCTGTGGTTCCCAATGCCGCCATCACCATCACCAGCACCGACACCGGCTTGGTGACACACGTGGTGACGGATGCCTCAGGCGACTACGTGGCTCCGTCGCTTCATATTGGCGAGTACACCGTACAGGCCACGGCGCCGAGTTTCAAGGCTGCCAAGCAAAACAGCGTCGTGCTCGAAGTCGGAGCTCGCCGACGCGTGGACTTCCAGCTTCAGGTTGGTGCCGCGACGCAAGAGGTTACCGTTCACGCGAACACCATCGCCGTCCAGTCGGATAGCAACGAGATCAGTACGTTGATCACCGGCAAGCAGATCGAAGCCATTCAGGAAGGCGGCCAGAGCCTATATAACTTGGTGAGTATGGTACCAGGAGCCTCGGCCAACAACGCCGACGTTCAAGTGCCCACGCCGATGGGTGGCGACGATACTATTAGCTTCAACGGGCAGCGCATCGCTCACCAGTTGTTCATGATCGACGGTGGTGAGGCGGCTGACCGTGGCGGCAGCGGCGCCATTGTCATGCCTTCCGAACAGGCCTTGTCGCAGCTCCGCGTCTTGACCTCCAACTACAGCGCGCAATACGGTACCGAATCCGGCGCGACCACCACCATGGTCATCAAGTCTGGTACCCGGCAGCTTCACGCCGATGCCTGGTGGTTCGGACGCAACAACGCTTTCGATGCTCGCAATTATTTCAATCCGGCTCCCCAGAAAGTTACGGAGTACCGCTACAACCTTTGGGGTTTCAATGTTGGCGGACCCGTCCAATTTCATCACACCAGCAACCCGAAGACGTTCTTCTTCTACAATATGGAATGGCGGCGGCAAATCCTTGGTGCCCTGATTCAACAAAGCGTTCCTTTTGCTGATAGCTACTCCAATCTTGCAAACGGAGCCAACCTCGGCGACGCTGTCGCGTTTAACGGTGGGACACTGTTGAACAAAGGCTACTCGAGCCTTCAGGCTCCCTACGCTTGCCAAGTGTCCAATGCCGTAATCGCTGAGTTTGCCGCAGCAGGCCAAGCTCTCAGCGGCTGCACCGGCAGCGCACCTAATCCGGCCCTGATCCAGCCGTTCGTATACAACGGACAGCAAAATGTAATCAACCCAGCACTTATCAATCCGAACGCCGCGGCATTGTTGAAAGCGGGCATTTTCCCGGCAGAGACGCTCGGCGACCAGTTTGTCGGCGGCCCCAATGCGCCGACCTCCGTGAAGGAAGAAATCGTTCGCGTCGATCACACCTTCAATAGCCGCTATTCCATTTTCGGGAGCTGGATCTCGGAGCAAATTTCACAGACCGATGTTCCTACTCGCTGGAGCGGAGCGAACCTGCCCACGGACTCCGATACCTTTGGCAATCCCTCGTATCAAGCTGTGGTCCACCTGACGGATGCCATCAGCCCCACGGTGCTGAATGAAGTAGCCTTTAACTATGACGGCAACCGCATCAACATGGACCCAAGCGGAATCTGGAACATTAAGTCCGCGCCAGGCTTCACTCAGAACAGGCTGTTCACGGGCACGGTCAACGCCGACGTTCTTCCCATAGTCAGCCTCCAAGGCAAGACCGGAGCGTCGTTCAACAACAACTGGGGAGCGTGGGACAACGTCGCCAACGATTACAACATCATCGATGATGTTTCCTGGAGCAAAGGCCCACACCAGTTCAAGTTCGGCTTTGGCTGGGCCAACTTCCGCAAGCTGCAGCCCTTGCAGGATAGCCCCGAAGGCAACTTCGGCTTCAATGGGAACTTTACGGGCTACGACTTCGCCGATTACCTGCTCGGATTGTCCAGCGGGTACAGTGAGGCAGCCCTTGAGGATTCCCGGCAGTGGAACAGCGTTACGTGGGATGTATATGGTGAAGACAACTGGCGCGTGAATTCGCGTTTGACCCTGAACCTCGGTCTGCGCTGGGAGGGTATGCCGCACACGGACGAAATCAATAACCAGATGTCGAATTTCTACTTCAACTTATGGGACGCGGCCGGCGCCGCGGCGGCCTTCGCCCCTGGCAGCGGGATCGGCTTCGCGAATAGCAACGGCACTCAGATTTGCTCAGGAGCCGGCATCCCCAACGCAACCTGCACGGGTGCCAACCCGTTTTTGGCTACCGGCCCCAACCCAGCGCTGAATGGCCTTCTTTCCTACGACAACGGCCTGAAGCAATCAGGCTCCATGGTAAAGAATCACTGGGATACGTTCGCCCCACGCGTCGGCTTTGCTTACGACCTTACAGGGCGAGGTAAAACCATTCTGCGCGCTGGATTCGGCATGTTCTACGAGCGTATCCAAGGGAACGACATGTATCAATCCGGTGCCAACAACCTGTTCGGTGGCAATCCCTCGCTTTCGAACGTTTCTCTTTCGGATCCGCATGTCGGCATCGATCAGAACAACGTGACGTTCAATCCTGCCACCCTCCCGGTCACCGTGAACTCAATCACGATGCTCAACTCAAATGACTACAAAATCCCGACCAGCTACCAGTACAGTGCAGGCATCCAGCAGCAGCTCAGCAGCCAGACTGTGCTGTCGGTAGCCTATGTCGGAAACGTGGGTCGCAACGAAAGCGAAAAAACGGAATTCAATCTGCCTCCCGAGAGCATGTTGCCGTCGTTCTTCACGGCCACCGGCGGCTACAACAACCTAGCAAACCTGTACAAGCCGTATCTCGGATATTCCAGCCTCCTCGTGGCGCAAAACGACGCTCGATCAAACTACAACTCGTTGCAGGTTTCGCTGCGCTCCCAGTTCCGTAACCTCACCCTGCAAAGCGCTTACACCTTTGCACGTGCCAACGATCCAACGCTAAACAATGGTGACGGCGGCGACTTCGACAACGTATCGAATCCATACGCCGGCTGGCGATTCGACTACGGCCCGGCGCAGGATAATCGTCAGAACGTCTTTTTCACCAACTTCATCTACAGTCTTCCCTTCTTCCACGGGGCTAGCCGCTTGGTGAGCGGGACTCTCGGTGGATGGTCGGTTGCCGGCATAGTAACCATGGAGACCGGAGTACCTATAGATCTGGGAGTCACTGGCCAGACTATTTGCGCTGCCGTTCCAAACTGCGGGATTCGCCCGAACTTGGTCGGGGCCATTAGCTATCCGAAAACATCGGCGACGCTGACGAACGGGTTGAAAACCCTACAGTGGTTAAACCCGGCCTCATTTGCCATCAACGATCTCCCGGGAGAGAACGTGGCGACTTTCGGTGACCTCCAGCATGACGGTGCTTGGGGACCGGGCCGCGATAACTGGAATATGTCTCTGTTCAAGACCTTTGCCATCACGGAACGCCTGAATTTCCAAGTCCGTGTGGACGTGTTCAACCTGTGGAACCACACGGAAATGAACGGGGTGAGCACCACTGTCGGAAGCCCCGATTTCGGCAAGACAAATACGGCGTCGACCCCTCGCGAGTTCCAGTTTGGCGCGAAGCTGGCGTTCTAACAGGCTATATTCTCAGTTTCCCACCCACCCCCGCTGGCGTCGAAGTTGACGCTGGCGGGGTTCCCTTTTGCGGCCCACTGCGCTAGAACATCTACCATGAGCGGTTGCAGGAATATCTGGCTCAGCGTCTTTTTGTTTGCCGGGATGACACTCGTCCCGGTTCTCGGTGCTCAAAGCGCAGATCCCGCTCATGCGGCTGCATTGGAGCAGCAAGGAAGGCTTGAGGATGCCGCCAGGGCGTGGCAGGCGATCACGGAGCAAAACCCACACGACGCCGCAGCCTTCGCGAACTTAGGCCTGGTTTTATCAAAAGAGAACAAGTACGCCGAGGCAGTCTCAGCCTATCGGAAGGCGACAGCGCTGAACCCGGACTTGCCTGGGATTCAGATCGACCTCGGTCTAGCCGAATTCAAGCAAGGCCGTTTCGACGCGGCCATTCCACCGCTTCGCGCCGCTCTTTCTGCAAGTCCAACCAGCGTGCAGGCCGCGACCCTATTGGGCTTGAGCTGTTATGGAGCGAAGCGTTTTGCCGAGGCTTCCAAGTATCTCGGAATGGCTGCGGCATCCGATCCAGCCAATACGGAACTACATCAGACGCTTGCACAGAGTTGTCTCCTAGCGAAGAACTATCCCTGCGCGCTGCGAGAGTTCGGAAAGCTTCAACAGCTCAATCCGAATTCTTGGGCGGTGCACAAGTTCACCGGGGAGGCGCTGGACGGCGAAGGCAACACCTCCGGCGCCATCGTCGAGTTTACGAAGGCGATCAGCCTGGCGCCACGGCAACCCGAACTGCACTTCGCGCTGGGTTATCTGTACTGGAAAGCGCAACGATTCGATGATGCGGTTGCCGCTTTCAACGCCGAACTCACGATCGTCCCAGGCAATGCTCAAGCCATGGCGTACCTGGGAGACATTGCCATGCAGAAGGGCGATTACGCCAAGGCGCTTCCATTGTTGCGCGGGGCGGAGCAGCTACAAAAGGACAACCGTTTGGCCTTCCTCGACACCGGCAGCATTCTTATGGATCAAAAGAAATACCCGGAGGCGCTATCGGCCCTCCGCCGCGCCGTCGAGCTCGACCCCAACCAAACGGACGCGCACTTCCGAATCGGCCGCATTGATCAACTCATGGGGCATCCGGCCGCGGCCGAGAAGGAGTTCGCGAAAGTTCGTGAACTTAGAGAAAAGCAGACTCAAGAACTCGCGGCGAAGGCGCGAAAACATCTAGCCACTGGCAGTCAGTGAGGATCTGGCTGTATCCGAAAGGAAAAGAGCAACCGCTAGGTGGCCGGTTCCTTGACGTTTAGCACTCGGTCGCCGGCCACGTCGCGCAGCGCCTGAACGATGCCCGAAGGCCAACGTATCTCCACCAGGCTCGCCCTGCGATCCCTGCCAAGTCCGAAGTGCACGGGGCCGTGGCTGGAAGAAGCGTACCCAACGCTTGAGGTCATATGGTTAAACTGTGCTCCCTGCGTAGTCAGCACCTTAATGCGGGCGCCAATCCCATCGCGATTGCTCTTTGTGCCTTCCAATTCGATAGCCAGCCAATGGCCGGCGTTCGGCGAGCGATTCATCCAGATCTCCGGTGCTCTGCCAAGCGCAGTAACCACAACATCAATGCGGCCGTCACCGTCAAAGTCACCGAAGGCGCATCCACGGTGGCGCGCGGGCGGTGAAGCTGTCAATCCGGCTTCCGCGGTCAGAGCTTGCCATTTGCCGGTAGCGCCGGGATTGCGGAACACGGTGTTGTATTGATCGATCTGGTAGGAAGCTGTCGGGACCCTCTCGACCTGTCCCCTGGAAACGAAAAGATCCTTCCAACCGTCGTTGTCAAAATCAAACAACCCCGGTCCGTACCCGGACATCGAGCGCGTTAACTCGCGCAGTCCGGTCTGGAAGCCAGCTTCGTCGAAACCCTTTCCGGCTCTATTCAAAAATAACGGAAATGTCTGATTGTTCAGGGCCACGAAAATAATATCCGGGTAGCCGTCGTTGTTGCAGTCGCGAAAATCCACTCCCATGCCGGAGATGAAATCGCCGGTTTCTTGAAGCGCCACTCCTTCCTGAAAGGCAACCTCCTCGAAGCGTTGCCCGGTGTTGTGAAACAGAAAATTGTAGGAGGTATCGTTCGTGACGAAGAGATCGGCGCGGCCATCGAGATCGAAATCCGCGACTCCCACTCCCATTCCCTTGCCAACGTGAGCGCGAAGGCCCCATTTTTCCGATACGTCTTCGAAGGTTCCGTCTCCCCGGTTCAGAAACAACTGATTCGGCTGGCCTTTGTATAATTGAGGGCTGCAGTAATCATTAGCACCCATGAACGGGCAGAGCTTCTCGGTTTTCAAATCCCAGCGCAGGTAATTGATCACGACGAGATCGAGGAGGCCGTCGTTGTTCACGTCCACCCAGGCGGCAGCTGCTCTCCACAGCGGGCCGTACTGTGGATCGATCGCGCTGCCGAAGCCTGCCTTGGCGGTGACGTCGGAGAACGTTCCATCGCCATTGTTGTGGTAGAGCGTGTGGCCGTGCACGCCTCCGACAAACAGGTCGGGGTAGCCGTCGTTGTCATAATCGCCGACAGCCGCGGCAATGTCGTAGCCGGTCCCGCTGAGGCCGGCCTGTTTCGTCACATCAGTGAATGAACCGTTGCCGTCGTTGCGAAAAAGGCCGTTGGAGAACCTCGGAGAATCTTTTCTGAGCGTCTCGATATTGGCGCCGTTGGTGAGGAAAATATCGGGCCTGCCATTTTTGTCGTAATCCAAGACGGCCACGCCACCGGCCATGGTTGCGGGCGCGTGCGGAAACATCAGAGTTTCGTCGGAATCCAAGCGGAATGGAAGAGTCGCGAGCGAAAATCGGATTTTGGCGAGCGATTGTTCTTGCAGGCTTGAGTCCTTTGTTGCAAGAGCTCGCAAAGGAGCCGGCGCTTTACTCCATGCGCTCAGCGAGCCAGCCGCCAACACGGCACTTGCCGACGCGGCAGCCTTTATCCACTCTCTTCGGGAGAACGCCTGCGCTTTAATATGCCGCTTCTGAGTACCACCGTCAGTTGTTCTGGTTTTAATCACCGCCTTCTCTATCTCCCGCGCGGCTCGGCACCCCATCAAGGGAACTGCTCCCACGTTGATGCATTTGCCGCACCCCACTTACCGAAGAGTCCACCATCCCTTCGAAAAGTTTTCCTTTTGATTTTCCCCGTCATTCGCGCAGCGCGCGGTTAATTATAGCTTGCCGGGGCGGCTGCACTGGTGCTAAAAAACAGCCTGAAAATCAGCGGCTTTGCGGGGAAAGTAGCAATAGGAGAGCTTCTCGGCAAACGGTTTTGTTACCCACCTTTGCGGCGCCCGCACCTTCGATTGGCCGTTTAAGATCGGTATGGAGAGCGACGAATGCCTCTTGCAATCACGGGTGAACCGGCGGTGACGGCATATCCTGCGAATCACGAGATCCCTACCGCGCGGCGGGGCACAGTCCCGTCCAAAAAACCTTCGTTCCTTGGTAGTTGTTGCACAACGCCGCTCAGGTTCCGGCGTCAAAGGCTCCCGTCCGTGAAGTTCGCACTTCTTTTCGGATTCGCTCTGATCGCCATGGTCACGAGTGCGCCTGTTGTTGGTGCGCAGAGCATTCAATTGTCCGTTGATGTTTCGAAGCCCGGCGCCAAGATTAGCCGCAACCTCTTCGGCCAGTTCGCCGAACATCTTGGCCATGGCATTTACGGCGGCATTTGGGTTGGTCCGGAGTCTACAATCCCCAATACCCGTGGCATTCGCAACGACGTTGTTGGCGCGCTCAAGGCCCTGAACGTGCCGGATGTCCGCTGGCCAGGCGGGTGCTTCGCAGACGAATACCATTGGCGCGACGGCATTGGTCCTCACCGCGTGGTAACGCTCAATCCCAACTGGGGCGGCGTGATCGAGCCGAACACCTTTGGAACACGAGAATTCATGGACTTCCTCAACCAGATTGGTGCGCGGGCCTACGTCTCAATCAACGTTGGCTCCGGGACTCCGCACGAAGCAGAGGATTGGTTGGAGTACATGACTGCCGCGAAGCCTACGACATTGGTCCAGGAACGCGCCGCCAATGGTCATCCACAACCCTATCAGGTCGGCTTCCTCGGCATTGGTAACGAAAGCTGGGGTTGCGGTGGCAATATGACACCCAGCTACTATCTGAGCCAGCTAAAGATCTACAGCCACTTCGTCCGAAACTTCAATCCGGAACAGCAGCACAATCAGCAGATGCTGAAGATCGCAGTTGGACCCGGAGGTGGCGGCCCACAGTGGGACAAATGGACTGAGACCATTATGAAGGGCTACCAGAATGCTCCGTCGAGTGACGGTATCGATGGCCTTTCGATGCACTCTTACACGGTAGGAGGACCCTGGCCGCCCTCCTATGCATCCGTCGGGTTTGGAGAGAACGAATACGCGCAGATGTTGAAGAGTACTCTCCAAATGAAGGACCTGATCGACGAGCATTCCGCGATAATGGACAAGTACGACCCGCAAAAGAAAGTTGCGCTCGTCGTGGATGAATGGGGAGCATGGTACAAGCCGTTGCCCGGCACGAATCCTGCGTTTCTCGTTCAACAGAACAGCCTGCGCGACGCCATCCTCGCAGCCCTCAATTTGAATGTTTTTGCTCGCCACGCGGACCGCGTGCGCATGGCCAATATCGCCCAGATGATCAACGTTCTCCAGTGCATGATCATGACGGATAAAGACAAGATGGTGCTGACCCCCACTTACTACGTGTACAAAATGTACGTGCCGTTTCATGATGCGACCTTTTTGCCGGTCACTTACGACGCCGGCGACTATAAGCAGGGCGACATCACTTTGCCGCGCGTGGATGCTATCGCTGCGAAAGATTCGGATGGCAAACTGTGGTTAGAAGTCACGAACATCGACCCGGATCGCCCCGTCGAAATCGGCATTCGGCTGGCCGGCAGCACACCTAGGTCTGCTGCTGGGGAGACGCTGACCGCGCCCAAGGTTGACAGCGTCAACACCTTCGACGTGCCCAATGCGGTCGTGCCGAAACCCATTACCGCGAGGGTCCAAGGCGGCACGGTGGCCCTGAAACTGGAACCTAAATCGGTGACCGTAATCTCAATCGAGCAATGACACGACACGGCACGTCGATATTTTTAGGAAACATCTGGAGTCGCCGGCTAAAAACCCTGTTGCCCGATATCCGTCACAGAACTGGCCCCAAGGGGAAGCGGACGGGAAAGTCTTTCAGGACGTGACAACTGATTCGGCCTCGCAAAATTTAAATCGTTTACCTGCAACTCATGGCGTTAACCCCTCATCGCGCCGATTGTGTTTTCGTCCTACGCAGCTCGCGTTTCGATATTACCCGTCCGACGCGATTGAGATAATCTGAGACGCGAGGGGATGATGAAAAACGCGTTCCGCGCAATTCTCTGCTCCGTTATCGTTGCGCTTTCCTTTTCCGCCACCGCAGGTGCATCCGGGCCGCCACACATCCGATTCGAACATGGGACGGGGCAGTTGATCGTAGATGGCCGGCCATTCTTGATTTTAGGAGGCGAACTGGGCAATTCCTCGGCGGGAACGGCGGAGCAAGCGGACACGATCATCCCCAATGCGGCGAAACTGCACGTAAACACACTTCTGATGCCGGTGGCCTGGGATCAGATCGAGCCCAAAGAAGGCGATTTCGATTTCAGTATCCTCGATCACTGGATTGAAACGGCGCGGAAATACAACATGCACCTGGTGCTGCTGTGGTTCGGCAGCTGGAAGAACGGTTTCTCGAATTATGCGCCCTCCTGGGTGAAATCGAACCCGCAGCGGTTCCCGCGCGCCGAAGCGGCCAATGGGCAACCGCTCGAGATCCTGTCCACTTTTTCGGCGGAAACGCGCCGATGCGACAGCGTTGCATTCGCCGCAGTGATGCATCACGTCCGGCAGGAGGACTCGCGGGAAGATACGGTGCTGATGGTTCAAGTGGAGAACTAGGTTGGTTATTTTGGCCCCGGTCGCGATCGGTCTCTTGCGGCCGACCGGCGTTTTAACGGCCCCGTGCCGGACTCTTTGTTGCGCGCGCTGGTGGCCAATCGCCTTCAGCTCTCGCCCGAACTGGCGTCCCACTTTACCGAGGGTGGCCAGAACTGGAGCAGTGTGTTTGGAGACGCTGCCGACGAAGCGTTCATGGCCTGGCACTACGCCCGCTATATCGAAGCCGTGGTTCGCGCCGGCAAAGGCGAATATCCGCTTCCCATGTACGTCAACGCGCAGCTTCCGGCGCCGCAGGAGCGGGCTGGGGAATATCCCAGCGGCGGTCCGCACCCGAATTATTTGACTGTTTGGCGAGCGGCGGCTCCGAGCATCGATTTCTATTCGCCCGACATCTACTGGCCGGACTTCGACTATTGGATCGAGCGTTATGAGATCTCCGGCAACGCAATCTTCGTTCCTGAAGCGCGCATGGACGTTGCCCCGTACAACGCGCTTTATGCCTATGGCCAGGCACGCGCGTTTGGCTTTAGCCCATTTGCTATCGATAACGTGGGCGATCCGAAGGGTGCGATCTCGCCGCCCGGAATTGTGCAGGTCTGTGGATTACTGGATAGCATTCGCGATCTTTTGCCAGACGCGCAGGCTGCGGGGCGCACCCGCGCCTTGGTGCTGCATGCTACGAGTCCACGTACTACACAGACGGTCGCTTTGGGAGGTTATCTTTTTCAAGCCTCGCTCTCGCGCTCGTGGCCGGCGAGAGAAGTCGCAACCGACAACGGAGCGATGTTGATCTTGCAGGCCTCGCCGGGAGAATTCTATATCCTAGGCGCCGGCTTGACGGTCACTTTCATCCGCGATCCGGACGTTGATTCGGGCGTTGCAGGCATCGAAAGCGTCGAACGAGTCTCTCGTGAATCAGGACGATGGATCACCGATAGAAATCTGAACGGCGATCAGACCAATCAAGGACGCCAGTTGTTAATGGACGCGCATCAGTTTCATATCTATCGGGTGCGGCTGTACTCCATACTCTCCGAACGACAGCCTTGAGAGAATCGCGGTACGGCGGCGGGAGAATCGCTTTCCTGTCGCTAGGTCAAACATGAGGTTGCCCTTGCCTACAGTCCACCTGCTCCACGGAGCGCGCGCTCGTTCAACGATAGCGCTCATTGGTGTCGTGCTGCTGGCTGCCGGAGTTCGTGGAACGCCGCGGACGAAGTCAGTGCGGTGGGTCGGTTCGTGGGCGGCGTCTCAGCAGCTAGTTGAGCCGAACAATTCGCTGAGCCCCGCAGAACTTCACGACTCCACGCTTCGCCAAGTCGTACACCTATCAATCGGCGGAAATGAAATCCGGCTATGGCTGTCGAATCGTTTTGGAAATACGCCGCTGCACATCATTGCTGCACATATCGCCCAAGCGGTTGCGAGTGGATCGGACAGAATCTTGCCCGGAACCGACAAACGAGTCCTGTTTTCAGGCTCGCCGGAGGCGATCATTCCGCCGCACGCTGACTTCGTTTCCGACCCGCTCCCATATCCCGCTAGGGCTCTTTCGGACCTCGCCATCACGCTGCATATCGAAGCAGCGCCCGATGGAGAGACCGGGCATCCGGGCTCGCGAACCACATCGTACGTCGCGCTCGGAGATTTCGTTTCCGCGCCCGCGTTGCCTGGCGCCCAAAAAGTAGAGCATTGGTACTTCACGTCTGGAATTGACGTTGCCTCTTCTCCGGATACGAGAGCGGTGGTCGTGCTCGGTGACTCGATTACCGACGGTCACGCGACCATAACCAACGCCAACGATCGCTGGACTGACATTCTGGCCAAGCGGCTACAATCGCAGCCCAGCGCCCGCAATGTGGCCGTTCTCAACCAGGGCATCGGCGGTAATCGCATGCTGGATGACGGCATTGGACCGAATTCGTTGGCCCGCTTCGATACGGATGTGATCGCTCAGCCAGGAGTTCGCTATTTGATCGTGCTCGAAGGAATCAATGATATCGGCATGTTGTCGCGCGATGGCGACGTACCTGAAGCAGAGCATCGGATGCTAGTGCGGCGAATGATCGCGTCATATGAACAGATGGTCTGGCGCGCGCATACGCATGATATCGAAGTGATTGGGGGGACGATCATGCCGTTTGCTGGCTCATACTACTATCATCCCGGTCCGGCCAGCGAAGCCGACCGCCAGGCGGTTAATAAATGGATTCGCGCGCCGGGCCACTTCGATGCTGTGATTGATTTCGACAAAATTATGCGCGACCCTCAGCACCCCGATCGCTTGCTTCCACAATTCGATTCTGGCGATCACCTTCACCCGTCGCCAGCAGGTTACGCGGCGATGGGTGACGAGGTTCCTCTCTCGCTATTTAGGACTGGCAGGGAAGAAACGGCCCCCGATCGCCATCACATTCGACGATCTGCCGGCGCACGGCTCGCGCCTGCCGGGCGAAACTCGGATTGAGATCGCCTCACAGGCGCCAGTCACTCTGCGAGAAGCTCATCCGCCGCCGGTCTACGCTTGGCGGCCATCGAGTGGAACAACAGTTCGGCCGATAGCACGGGTTTTGCACGCATGGCGTCCGGCCGGAAACCGTCTCGGCAGCCCCAGAAACCGAGATTATCGGATACTGCTGCGCGCCAGCCGCTTCGGCTGACGTCGGCGCGCCCGTTTAGTGCGAGATTCACTGTTCGGACAGAGTGGCCGGCCAGCCGGAAAATTCCGTGAATGCTGGATCGCTTGCGACGAGATCCGGAAGCACTGCTCGTCAGGGCGTCACAACTTTCAGTTCCGTGGAAATCAGATCCACCGAGTTGCTTCCGACCATTATTTTGAAAGTCCCGGGTTCGACGACCCAATGCCAATCGCGATTCAAGAAGGATAGCTCCTTGAAGCCGAGCTTGAAATGAACGGTTTTTGTTTCGCCTGGATCGAGCGTGGCGCGTTGGAAACCGCGCAATTCCTTAACCGGCCGCGTGACCGAGCTGACTTCGTCGCGAATATAGAGTTGAACGACTTCATCTCCGCGGGTGTGGCTCGTGTTCGTGATATCGACGGAAACGGCGGTTTCACCCTGCGTGCCGATCGTTGCCGGCGATAGGCGAAGATTTGCGTATTTGAAAGTTGAATAGCTCAGTCCCCAGCCGAACGGAAAAAGAGGCGTGACGCTGCCGTCCACGAAGCCGCGCTTCGCCGAGGGCTTTTGATAATAGTAATCGGGCAGCTGACCGACGGAGCGTGGAACGGTGATTGGTAGATGGCCGCCGGGATTGTAATCACCGAAAAGAACGTCGGCCACTGCGGTGCCGCCCTCCTGGCCCACATACCACCCGTCGAGAATTGCCGGCACGTGTTCGGCGACGTAGTCGATAGCTAACGGTCGGCCGTGAATCATAACAACCACCACGGGCTTTCCAGTGGCCAGCATGGCACGCACTAAATCGTCCTGACTGCCCAGCAGGTTCAGGCTCTCGCGATCGCCCAGGTGATTGGTCGCCCATGCTTCGCGCGATGTCTGCTCGTTGCCGCCGAGGGCAAGAATGATCAAGTCCGCCTTCTGTGCGACTTCGGCGGCTGCCTTAATGCGCTGTGCATTCAGAATTGGATCGCCCAGGACTACTTTATCCGCATCCCAAACGGCCGGTGTCTCGGTGATTTTGCAGCCGAGCGAATACAGGACCTCAGCCCGCGATCCAACTTTGTTCTTAATCCCTTGAAGAATGCTGACGCTTTGCGTCGGCTGGCCGCTGTACTCGCCGAGATGGGCTTCGGCCGCGTTGGGGCCAATCACCGCGATGTGCTTGTATTTGGAGATATCCAGCGGGAGCAGGTTGCCCTGATTTTTGAGTAGCGTTAGAGCTTCGTGGGCTGCCTTCAGCGCGAGTTCGCGGTGCGCGGAGTCGTTGGTGATTTTTGAGGCGTAGTCAGGATCGACGTACGGATCGTCGAAAAGGCCCGTCAGGAATTTCATGCGCAGCACGCGCGCCACGGCGCGATCGATGTAAAACTCCGAGACTTGTCCGTTGTTGACCAAATCTTCCAGATGCGTGAAGGCGTCCGCGGAGGGAAGCTCCATATCCACGCCAGCCTCGAGCGCCATCTTGGCTGCTTCGGCGTCGGTCGCCACCACGTGGTGTATCGTTCGCAGTTGCGTAATGCCCGAATAATCCGAAACCACGATTCCGCGGAATCCCCAACTCTGCCGAAGCCTGCCGGTAAGAAGCTGCGTGTCGCTATGCGCGGGGATACCATCGATTTCGTTGTATGACGCCATCACCGCGCCCACCCCCGCCTCCTGAACCGCGGCTTTGAAGGGTCTCAGAAAATATTCACGGATCGTACGTTCGGAATAATTTCCAGGAGCTACATTGGTGCCGCCCTCGGGCTGGCTGTGGACGGCGAAATGTTTCGCGGTGGCGATCACGTGTTCCTTGTCGATAAACGGCCCTTGGCCCTGGAAGCCTTCAATTGCCGCCACGCCGATGCGCGAAACGAGATATGGATCTTCCCCGTAAGTCTCCTCTGTGCGGCCCCAGCGTGGATCCCGCGCTAAACCAAGCACCGGAGCTAGGCATTGCTGCGCGCCGCGTGCCCGCACTTCCGCCGCAGTCGCCGTAAATACGTCTTTCACCAGCGTGGGGTCCCATGTGGATGCCAGGGCGATCGCTTCCGGATACGAGGTGCCCCCCGGGGCCATTTCTCCGTGCAGGCATTCCTCATGGAAAATCACGGGAATACCCAGGTGAGTATGTCCGCGCAGCCATTTTTGGACTTGGTTGGTGAAGATCGCTTCCTTGCGCGGGCCGCGATTCTCGCTCGGACGCGTCATTTCGCCTAGACCGTTCTTGAGTGCAACGGCTGCCAGGGCCGGGTCGAAATTCCCGTTGCTGTCTTCAAAATGTTCGGGCGAACCCGCCGGCAACTTCGATTGCCAGGTTCCCGCCAGTTGCGCGATTTTCTCCTGAAGCGTCATGCGCGACATCAAATCGGCCACCCGCTGTTCGACGGGTACTTTTGGATTCCGGTACGGCGGAATCGATTGGGCTAAGG
>JBOGMW010000175.1:0-56661 GCA_050746805.1 Candidatus Acidiferrales bacterium
TGCGAGTGGCTCTTCGTGAGTGCCATCGCCTCTACAAAGTAGGCGAACGCGCACCGAACTCATCCTCCGAACCGGCCCTTGTGTTGCCAAAGCCGCATCAGCTGCACCAAATTCGCGGAAGAGCCCAGATCAGAATAGCGAAATCACATGCGCTCGAAGCCCCGCTCCGCGCGCCTTAGCGCCGCATGTAATCATGTAAGCAGGCAATCCAGCGCTCCCTACCAGGGTAGCAGCCTCCTCCACCATGGGGGAGCGGCTGCCGGCGTTTCCGGCTTTGGCGGCATCGCTTCCCCCTCGTTGTTGGTGCCGTAAGACTTGTCTTTCGCGCGCCGATCATGCGCGCGGTTGGCATCGACGCGCGCCTGCGACCAATCCTCCGCCCATATCGCCCGGTCGTTCCTGATCCAATAGTGCGATCGGCACAGGAAGCCCCAATTGCCGATCGACGGATCGAGCGAGACCGTCCTCCCGTCGAAAATGAGCTTCCAGTCCGTGGGTCAAAGCCAAGTCCCCCTTGCCTTCGTACATGCCATCCCCCTGTCCGTCCCTCTCACGACGGTTTTCATTGCGGCCATACCCATTGAGGGCATTGCCGGCATGTAAAACGTAACGGCGACTTCCGCTCCTGATATTGTCGTTGAGAAACAGTGCAGCGAAATTCGTACCAAGAACGAATGCCTCGCGACAGCTGGAAGAGAGCTGAATGTCGAGCAGAGCGGGCGCACTGTGCCAATACCCTATCTGTTTCGGCCGCTGGGGTTAGCTTCGGAGCGAATAGTACATTCCCTAAGTTAGTGAAAACAGAGAAGAAGCGAAGTGAACGGTGCAGCCGTCCGAGTAGGTTGGTAGTTGGTATCGGACCCAGAGCGGCTTGAAAGGGAATGGCAACGGGCGTGACAGATCGCTTTTGCGGGCGCAACCAAGTGCTAGCGAAAGCCTAGAGAATGATCTTTTACACGTTTACGTCTGGCACGGTCATTCAGTCGATGTTGGCGGTTCTGGCGCTTTTGCCGGTTCATCGACTCCCTTCGCGAAATCGTGCTCGAAAGCGGCGCGGGCGTGGTAGCTGGCGAAGGCGGCATACGCGCCGACTGCTCTCGGTGCGCGCAAACGCGCTACACGACGATACGGGAACTCGACAGAAGCTGCGGAGGCGGTCGCAATTTTTCGAGGAATTTCGCCCAGAGACAGACAATACTGTCGCCCAGGTTGGAATTTGTTCTTGGCGTCTTCGAATCGTCGTTCCCACCCGGGGAGAAGCCCGATTGGAGGGCGGTCTAACGGTGTGAATGCAACTCGTCCGTCACTATTGAATGAGGCCCACTCAAGGCAGTCGAGTCTGACTGAAACCCAGCTTCTAAAATCCATAGTCCATGCGTCCTGGCCTTCGAGCGGTGGAACATCAAAAAATCTTCCTTCGGACCGTACGGGTGATACGGATGAAGGCGCCAGCTTTACAAAGACACCTTCGTGAGCTGATCGGGCTCCGTCGTGTCGGACGGCCATATCGCAAGGCTGTCCAAGAAGCACATAGTACTTTTTTGCACCATCGCCATCTTTCAGGAACACGTCACCGCAAGCTAGCGGAGACCGGAGTGCATTTAATATTTCTCCAATCAGAAACACTTCGTCTCTCCGGCACTCTAGGACGAGCCTGGTATCCTTCGCCGGAACTTCGGGTAGCGGTTGTAGAAGACGCAGCTTCCGCATTCTCGCAAGAGGTGAATGTATCTCGTCCAATGCCCCAGCCATATGGGCGTCGATGCCGGTTCGTTGTCTTATGAGCAGAATTCGAGATAACACATCAATCTCTGACGCACCTTCCGTCAATGAGTTTTCGAAGACGGCACGGTCCAGCGCGGATACAGGAAGATCGTTTAGGGCGGAGACGGTTTCCTCGATCGAGTTTCTCATGGCGCTTACGATACGGTTTGTCACGATTGCGCACGTCAATTGAGTCAGCGTTACCCTTACTGCCGCGCGGATTCCATCCGTAAGGGACGCGTCCGCAGAGCGCTTGGAAACCACGCCCAACCGCCAAACTGGGATTTGAAGTTCAGTTGCTAGAGCGCGTCGTAGATTCTCAGTCCCCTCTGGGCCGACGCTATGCGTAAGTACGACGACTATGACGTCTTCTGTACATCCACTAATTAACTCCCTGACAATCTCGTCACCGACGTTGGTTCGATCTCCGCCGGCAAAGCGCTCTCGATCAACGAGAAAAACTCCTCCAGCGGCGGCGGCGATTAATTGCTGTCTCAATTCTGCCCAACGTGACAATCCGATGCGCTGAACCGCGCTCCCAAGCGACGAGACGACCGATTCCAGTTCCCCAGGAGAGTAATCGACTGCAACCGTATTCGTTCCCTCAGGTCTCGGTGGCCTAATCTGATTCAGAAATTCGTCTATCTCCGATTCGCGCAATCGTTCTTGAATTCGCCGTGCCCACTCCTCGGCGGAATCCGCAGCGGTGAGATCACTCAATTTGGAGTGGGCCATATCCGTGCTGGCAGCAATAGCAACAGCCACTTGTTCCGCGATGTCAATCGTATTGGGGGTCGTATGTGGATCGAAGAGATCGTCGAGCCACACGACATTCATGATTCCGATCTGATCGAAAAAGGGATTCTGGACGACCGCGCTCATTGGGTCTGCTCCACAGCACGAAGATCCACTGCGAATCGATTCCTTCTTCCTCTATCATTTCGGTCAGGTTCAAGCACAATGTCACACCCATCGCGTTGAAGAAGTTGTCTGGAAATAAAAAGGCCCAAGCCCCGGCCTTGACCGGCCGGTTTGCCCGAAACGAACGGCTCAAAGAGTACGTTCTCCATGCTCGGTCTTACGCCTGGCCCGGAATCACTGACTATGATATTGGGCGCAAACACTTCAAAGTTGATTGTCGAGTGATTGTCACGGGTTTTCGAAGCGCTTTGACGAAGCCAGTACTCACTATTGCGGGTCAGATTATCTAATACCTGTTGCAAGCGGCCCCGACTCATGCGAACGGTAAAATCCTTTTCAATTTGAGTGGCAGGAATAATCGAGAAACGAGCGAGCCTATCCCGCCGGAGTTCCACGAATTCCTGAACAAACTGAGCTACGGAAAACTTGCTGCGCTGTTCTCGTGTACCGCGCAGCATTGGGTCTAAGAATGAAACCTGCTTTCGTAATGCGCTTACAGTTGCGCGAACTGCTTCGACGTATCCGACAAGTGCGGCATCGTCAGAACGGCGAGCGCGAGGCAGCGCTCGATTGGTTCGTTGAACCAATTCCTCAAGAATGCCATCCATTTCGTGGGCCAGTCCTTCTGCCACCAGGCCAAGGCCGACTGCCTCATATACTTCGCTAAGTTGGTTCTTGAATTGGTCGAACCGTTCAAGAAGCGCTGTTGTTAGAACTTGATCCTCTCTTAGAGAGTCCAGCTGTGTTTCAAGAACAGAACGCTGTTTCTCCCATTCCCGGACAACGTCGTCAAGCTGGCGAAGAGCTTCGCTCGCAGCTTTTTGTTGAGGTGCTGGTAGTGTGGCGTTTTTCACGAGTTGACTGAGAGAATCTCTGACTTTTACTACGGCTGCCTTACGCTGGGAGTCCGTCGAGACCAACGTGGCATGAGCTTTCTTCGCAGTTTCTCTCGCATCGTTGAGCGCTCTCACCGCATCTGGAGGGGTCCAGGCGGTGTTAAGCCGCGCTTCGTGAGCAATCTTGTGTTCCTTAAAGCGAACAAACGAGCGCCGAACGTCCGTTAGGACGCTATTTGCAAATTGAACGCATTCGGCGGTAATCGCCAGGAACCCGCGAGATGAGGGCGTATTGAGAAACCCTTCGCGATCTGATTTCTCGCGAAGCTGAGGATTATGCTCCGCCGATACTTCGAAATAACCAATTGTGTTCGCTGGTCTTAAACCGTAGTAACTGCGGCCGGATGTCCATGATTGACCGAGTCGAAGCCAATCCTCTTCCATTCGAATCGCAAAATGGTCACGATAGACAGACACTCCTGCAAATCGTTTGATGTATTTTTTGTACTCACTTGCGGTCGAAAATAAATCCGTAGCGTCGGGTAAGCCGAATTCAAATGAATCGATCTCTCCAGCGAAAGGACCGGGATCCTCTGCGCCATCCGGAAAAAAGTCATCTGGAAGTCGCGTTTCCGTGACTTGAAGGAACCAAGGACTTTTTGTCGGTGTAACAACAGTTCCCCTGATTTTGGCTTCCGACTTGAGAAACTTTGCTAACGCAGAACCTTTATCGCTAAAGACAAGTCGCTCGTATTCCTCGCCCTCGGTACTTCCACGGAAAAGTCCGAGCTTAAGGTGCGCTTCACAATGGAGTCCCTTTTCTGTCCAGTTGAACGCGAATCTGGTGGTAGCTCCACTTCGGACGCTATCTCCTATTTCGTGCAACTCCAGACTACTGCCATCAACTTCGAGAACGATTCGAAAATTTGTAAAGCGTTGAAACGGAGATATCAGCGTAGACATGCTCTCCATCAAGTGGTCGTGCCGAGCCGTGCCTCGCCAATACTGAGGTTCGTGCAAGCCCCGAATTATTATTGTGGTTCCAGTGTGTTTGGCAGATGCAACGTTCTCAACCTGGACCGGAACGCGGCTAAGCAGAGTTCCTGGCATAAATTCACCCCAAGATAAGGCCACACGGTACCCTGGGGCTGCTTTTTCAGCATGCGTAACAATTTCGATTGAGTCGCCAATCTTCATGGTTCCGAGCCTGCCCAACCCCTTATCTCCTAGCGGAGTCCGCTGGAAAATAGGCGTTTTCGTACCATTTGCTTTTAAAGCTTTTTTGAGGGAAAGGCTGATTGTGAGCCATCCATACTCGATTGCGTTGAGGTCCATGCCCGTTCCGTCGTCTTCGACAATGACCGAACCTTTTAATTTGCGGTGTGTTAGCGCATCTGTATATGAGTCTTCAGTGTTGACAATTATTCTAGCGACTTGAGCGTCGGCATCATATGAGTTCTTAATTAGTTCGAGCAGAGCCTGTTCCGCGTCGGTTATAAGTTCCTCGCCAAGCTGACGGACTACGTTTGCGTCCACCTCGACGTGTAGATTATTTGAAGGGGGAGCTGGAGTATTCATGATGCGCACTTCCGGAAAATCGCGATGCGCTCTTTTCGAATTGTGCCTGCCACACTGTTACGCGTCGCCATTCGCTTGCTCGGAATCTTGCGAGAAATCGACAAGATTTCTTTTACTCCGTAGTGGTGAAATAATTCGGCGACGATCGAGTCGAGAGGAATTCTCCTATTCGCGACTCGGCGATTCCCAAGCGTAAAAACAAGATAGGCATTGGAGTTCGCGGCCTCGGCGATTGCCTTAAGAGACAAATCCAAATCTTGCGCGAACGTAAAAATTCGGCGTCGGCGATCCGTTGGTTTCTTCGGAATGTTTTTAATAACCTGCGCGAGGCTGGCCGAGGCTTTGAGAATCTCTTCGTGCGTCCGCCTGACCACGCCATTGGGTAGTCGTCCGCCAAGACTGCGGTTATCGATTTCGTACGTTGTTCGGAGGCAAGTGTCGGATATTCGACCGTCGATATCCTTGAAGTCGATCCATTGGAGCGCAAGATAGGAACTCTGCCCGTACGGTACGGTCGTCTGATTGTCACCATATGGAGGCGACGTAACGATGAGATCAAACCGATTTGAGAATAATCGTCGTGCATCGTGCATGGCGATCTGAGCCTGCCGTCCGTATCGTCGCTTCTTCACGAGGTTCACTCGTTCGAGCTTTTGTCGAGTTCGCGTGTGAAAGTTAATGTTCCTGTTTACGACCTCTTTGAATTTGACAAGTGGTTTCGGCAAACTCTTGTGCTCTTCTGATGGTCGGATGTGGAGCTTATACGTAGAAGTCCGTGATTTACTCGTCTGACGTACTGTTTCTGCGAGAGCAACCCAAAGAAACCGACGTATGTGTAGATTGTGGATCTCCCGAATCGCGCGGCGGAGGGCGGACAGTTCAGTCTTTGCGCCCTTTGAGAACCACTTATCCAAGCCCTTGAAATGGGCTTCGATCTTGGTCGTGCGGTCTTGTGATGCACGTTGAATTAGACCGCGAGCAGCCTCGCGTAACTCGCTTGGCTTGCAAAGAACGGTCTTTGATTTGCAAAGAAGAATCGCGAGAGGATTCACATCGTAAGCATGCACATCAAGGCCACGAAACATTGCTTCGAGGAGGACAGTGCCAGACCCGGCGAATGGATCAGCCAGTGTCCGAACATTTGGTTGAAGTTGAAGTACGATTGAGATTAGGTGCCGCTGCATTTCGGCGACCATCATCGCGGGATAGCGAAAATAGCAATGAGAATAGCCATTCCTGACTTCAGCAAAGGACCAGTATTCGGGACTGTTGGTTGCCTTTGCGATGAGGCGACGAAGACCGCCGTCAACGTTCTGGAGAGGGGGGCGGGCCGCGGTGGGGTTTGCGCCCGAAAATTGCCGGATGCCGACGGCTATAATACTCGATCCAGCTTGATGTAGCGCCATGCGTTACCGACGCATCTCCGATAAAAATGCGTGAACGGGATAGTATGCGCGAACCCTATAGAAAATCAACAAGTTAGGACGCCGATGATGTTTTTGTCAACATCTAAGCTGTGGATTTGGCAATCAGCTCCTGCGCTTAGATTCCCATTCCTCCGAGATCGGACCGTTAGATCTCAGGCGATGAACCTCGGCAGTCATCAGTTCTCGAATTTCATTGAAGTGCCAGGGCTGAAAATTGTGAGTATCGACGCCAACATCCAGAGATGAAGATGTCACTTCCGCTGGCAGCCTGCCGTGCGAATGCCCATAAAGATGCCAAGCTCCATGAGAAGAATGATTCCAGACGCGCATGGCGTATAGTGACAAAGGACGATCCGTGCGAAGCAGGCGCGTCCCCTGTGCCAAAAGTGTGCCAGAATGCGATCTTTTTCGGCCTGTTGGGGTTAGCTTTGAGCGAGAAGCAGAGTCCCCAAATTATTGAAAACACAATGAAAGCGAAGTGGCAAATGGAGCCGTTGGAGTCAGTTGGTACGCGCCCAAGGCAGGCGCGCTACCAGGCTGCGCTACGCCCCGACATGAAGTTCGTATTGATTATACGGCACTGGCTGACGCGGATGCTGCTCCACCAGACCAATTTGGCCCTCAACTGTGCCAAAACTGTGCCAAAGTAACTTCACTGAACCACCACTGCTCCAGAGTCCAGTACCGGATTCAGGGGCATTTCGTTCGCCTGGCGGTTGATCTTCTCCAGAGATTCTCCCTTCATCTGCAACTTCATTTGCGAATACCGCTTGAAGACTTGAGAATCGCCCTGGCGGAGCAACTGCGTCACCCTCGTCGGCCATTCCGTCAGCGCTTATAAGCCATTTCGAGCGAATGGATATTCCGGTTTAAATCGAACAGCGCGGCAAAATTCTCATGTGGCTGCAACGCAGTCTCGGTCGTAACAGAGCTTCACCCATGCTTCGGAGATGATCGCCTCAGGAAGATTGGGCGAGATCCGCAAGGCTTCTGCGGCATCGGACCCCTCCACGTGAGAATGCGCCTCTCGGCGACATTGGACAGTAAAACCCCGCCATAACCCACGCGCCAGCACGGCCCGCGTGCCGAGCGCGTGGTCCTAGTTACCTGCTGGTGCGAGCATTTGTCGAACCTTGACCGGCAATGAATGCATACGAGACCTCGGCGCATTGATCCGGATGGGACGCCGCCACATGGTAGGAATCGGCCTCGATCTCAACCATTTTTGAATTCGGAATCCGCCGGAGCCAGCGCTCGACCTCGGCCATCGGCTGGCGCTGATTGAATTGGCTCGCCTGGCCTGTTTCGGCAGCGACCATTACCATCGTAGGACAAACAATGCGTTCGAGATGAGCTGGCTCCGCCAGGCGCGGCAGCATACGAAAGCACGCCTTTACCCCGGATGCCCGCGCACTCCCCATGTACTTAATCCACCATTTCATTGCTTCGGAGCTGAGTGAGCTACCCATACGACCCGGCATTGTAGTGCGAGCCCAATTCTCCACCCCTCCCTCATCGACTAAGTTTATCCATTGCTCAACCCACTTTCCGATAGCCCTTCCCGGAGAGATGAGCACGCCAGCAAGAGTCATAGATCTTAGCCATGCGGGCCGTCGCTGCGCCAGGTCTAGCCCGATTTGCGCACCCAATTTGGTTCCAACTAGATGGACTCGATTGAGCTGCAATACATCGACCATCGCCGCAATGTCATCGGCCAAAGCTGCAATCGAGAGCTGCTCGTGTTCATCGACTGGGCTGGACTGACCAAAGCCTCGAAGATCGGGCCGAATAACACGGTAGTGCCGCGCGAAGTGCGGAACCCAGGCCCTAAAAGCATCTCCCGTTTCGGCGATCCCGTGGAGCATCACCACGGTCTCCGGCTGCGACCATCCGTCACAAAACTCATCGATCCGATAGGCAATCTCGATTGCAGGTGCCACGCGCAGGCGAGATAATAGCTGCTGGTTAGCTACGGGTAGCGGCGTCTCCAAATGCGAGTCAGTGGAAGAAGAATTTTTCAAGAGAGGCCCTTTCTTATTATACCGGCGGCCCGCTCACCATCCGACGGGTGCTGAAGTCGATTGCGATCGTGGTGGCCGGGATGTCCTTTCGGCCCTAGGAGCGAACGTCGTTTGCCCGGTCATGGGGAATCGTGTACGCCAACGATCCATCCCATCCCCAGCGGCCTCCCTTATACGTAATGATCGAGACCTCTGCACTAACGGATATCTCCTCGCCCTGAGCGTTAAAGCGGGTCACGCCAGAATACATATGTGCCTTGTCGACGGTGGAATGAATGACGCGGGTGTCGGGCAGAATGCCGATCGGAAACCCCCAACGACCCAATCCGGCGTCAGCCACCTCGCGAAGCGTTTGTGCGAAATCTGTGTGGATCCCGGCCAGGCTCGCGTCGGTGCTGTCGAAGACGCGCAGCCGGCTCTTGACGCCCTTGACCCGGTAGTTCTCCATCACATGACCGTTTGGCGCGCTCGACCACCCGCCGCCACCCATAATGCCGGCGCTCTTGCCATATTGGCGTACGCGTGCCCAAACACCCTGCTCGTCCTGGACCTGGAAAGCCAAGTCATGATTGATGCGAATTCGCTTGGCGATCTCGACGGTGTCGGGGTAGTTCCTGCGAAGCATGTCCGCCGGCGTAAAGATCGTCGATGCGAGCTGGATCGCCCATCGCCCGTCGTTGTTCGTCACGCAGTACACACCGTCACAACGAATAAGCTTCTTGCCGTCCTTGTCGTAGCGGTCGTACGACATGGAAAGATTCGCGGCTACGGGATTGGTGTTAAAAACTTCGATCCCGCTAAATACGTCATAGGCGCTTGGCTTCAAGAAACTGTCATGTGAGGTAAAGCGATCGGGATGTTCCGAGAAATTCATCGACGGCGGCGCGTGCGACACCAAATCGTCCGGCGACTCCACGACCGTGAGCTGGGCGCCTTCGTAGCTCCCGAACGGAAAATGCATCGTCTCCGCCATAGCTTTGGGATCTCGCGAGCTGAGAGCCACGAAATACTCGGTCAGAATGCGTACCCCCTCCGCCACTGGCGGCCCGTAGCAGATCTGAAACCGCTGATCGGGCGAAGCCTTGGGACCCAATCCCGCAGGAGCTTTCGGGTTCTGGTCGTATGTTTCTGGCGCTGCCTGCGTCCACGCACCCGGCTCATTGAACTTGCTTGACATGATTGCGCCTTCTTTCTCTATTGCCGCGATGGCTCAGGAATGCACATCGTTGGCACGGTCGTGATTGCAAATGTATCCAAGGGATCCTGCCCACGACCAGCGACCCAATATGTAGGTGATGATTGCGACTTCGACGCTATTGGAGATCTCCTCGCCCCACACGTTATAGCGAGTGACGCCCGAATACAGGTGCGCTTTATTCTCCGTGTTGTGAAGCACCCTCGTGTACGGGAGAATGCCAGTGGGAAAACCCCAATTACCAACGCCGGCCATCGAAACCGTTTTGATGGTCTGGGCGAAGTCTATTTTTGCTTTCGGGTCGACCCATTCCCCCGGTCCAGACGGAGAAGCTGGCGGGTACGGTTGCTGCTTTTCTGGCCTGATGCGCGATTCCACTCCCTTAAACCGGAAGTGTTCCATCAAGAATTCGTTTCCTTTCGGGGCATCTTGCCATGGAACCCCGTGAGAATTCTGGCGAGCAGCTTGCGCGGCAGGAGCACCGTTGGCATTATAGGGATTTGCGGGTGCAGCGCCTTCCGGCTGCCAAATAGCAGGACGCACCCGCCCCCATACTCCGTCGTTATCCCGGACCTGGTATGCCAGGTCGTGATTGATGCGCAGGCGTTTGGCTGCGGTGATGGTATCCGAGTAAATGGTGCCGACCATTTCAGACGGCGTGAAAATCGTGGACATTTGCTGAATGGCCCACTTGCCGTCATTGTTGGTGACGCCGTAAACGCCCTGGCACCTCAGCATTCTTTGCCCGCTCTTGTCGTACCTGTCGTAGTACATGGATAGAACCGACTGGATCGGGTCGGAGGTAATGAATTCCATTCCGGCGAATACATCATAGGACCCCCGCTTCATGTAGCCGTCATGGTCGGTGAATCGAGCCGGGTCCATGGATGTATTTAGAGATGGCGGCGCCTTGGCAATCAGCTCTTCCGGCGTGTTGATGACCACCCGATCGGTGCCCTCCCAGCTGGCAAACGGAAAATGCAACGAGTCGGCCATCAGTTTTAAATCCCGCCGTGCCAGAGCGTGAAAAAACCGAGTCATGACTCTTGCTGATTGCGGTACCGCGGGGAAATAGCAAATGGAGAAGCGAAGATCCGGAGTGGCTCTGGGTCCCAGCCCAGCTGGCGCCTTAGGGTCTTCCTTCATCTCCAGTGGGGCCCACAGATCGCTGATGCTCTGGTCGGTGGAGCCTGCCGGTGCTGCCTCAGCGGGACTTTCCTCAAAGCGATCGAAGCTGTGTTTGTCGTCGTATTCCGTCATCTGAAAAACTCCCTCTTCGTGGTCCAATCACCAGCCAATTGTCCCAAGCCAGACTCCTAAGAATCTCTGCAGATCCCGGCGGTCAGGCATTGCCAAGATCGTTGACGCGGTCGTGCGTGGTGATGTAGGCGAAAGTCAGCGGAATACCCGCGATACCCCAATGGGCTTCTTTGTATGTCACGACATCCAGCTCCATCGTGGTATTGATTTCTTCGCCCGCAGGAGTGAAGCGCGTGACTCCGGAATACATGTGCGCCTTGTTCATGCAGTGATGCACGACTCGATGGCCCATCGGCGCTCCCGACACGAACCCCCACTTAATGTCGTGGCCAATGCGGGCGTACATCTCGCGAGCGCTGCGCGAGAAGTCCCCACCGCCTCTTCCGTTTCGGAAAGCTGGTGGGTTGCCAGGCCAATTGAGGTTGGCCGTGGTGGGCGCAGGTCCGGACCCCAGTACGCTCTCCTGGCTGATCTTCGTGGCTCTTAAGCGGTTTTTGACTCCTTTGACCTTAAACGTCGCCATTGGGTCGCCATTGATGGCGTCATTCTGAAGGAGAGAAAAACTGATATCGCCCAGCGCCGCGACTTCGCCGAACTGACGAGTCCGAAGGAAGTCGGCCGGCTCGTTGACCTGAAAAGCCAGGCAGTGGTCTTCTCGGAGCCGGGCGCATGCCATAACCGTATCGTCGTAGACCGTTCCGACCAAATCCGAAGGCGTGAAAATAGTCGACATGATCTGAATGCCCCACTTGCCGTCGTTATTGGTCACGCAGTAGATGCCGTCGCACTGCAGCAGTCTCTTTCCGTCCTTTCCGTAGCGATCGTACGTGAGGGCCAGGTTCACTCTGCAGTTATCGGAATTGAATATCTGAATGCCGTTGAGTACGTCGTAGGAGCCTTCCTTGACGTAGCCGTCGTGGTCGGTGAACCGCTCCGGATTGAGAGACATATTCATCGACGGTGGTGCCTTGGCGATCAATTCCTCCGCGCTTTGGACGGTTACCGGATCGGTTCCCTCATAGCTCGCGAACGGATAATGCATGGTCTCCGACAGCGCTTTCAGATCGCGCTGCCCGAGCGCCTTGAAGTATTGGGTCAGCACTCCGACCGCCGCGGGCACGGACGTCTCGTATGTCATTGGAAAACGCGCATCCGGCAATCCCATCGCGCCTAGTCCGGCTGGCTTCGGGGGATCTTGAGCAGTGTCCTGCGTCGCAGCAGTGGCAAGCGTCGGTGTCACGGTCAAAAGCCCTGCAACCGCGGCGCCTTTGATGAAGTCCCTCCGGCCGCTGCGCGTATCTTTCGAATTTTGGCGTATGCGACTCATCCTGTTTCTCCTATTTGCACGTGCATTTTCTCAGGGACATCATTCCGCCCGCAGGCTTCGCCGGTTCAATGGGGACGGACCTTGCATGTCGTTTGATCGCTACGACGGCGTCAGCGCTGCCGGCTCCGCTTGACCCGCAATCATGTCTGCGATCGCCTGCCAAGAGAATGGTTCTTCCGGGTTAAGCGTAAATTGGCGAGCTTCCATCTCCTTCGTCAGCCAATCTTGGAGAGCCGCTGTTGACGAAGCCATGTACGGACTCATTCCCGAGCTTTTAAGTGTTTCACAAACCTCGCGCATTTCAGCAGCGCGGCGCTTACTGTGCTGAACCGCTCGTTTCGTGAGAGCGTCCGGAAGTCCCTTAGTCCAACCCATGCTGGGGTACGTCTCTTCAAACGAGGCGATTACCACGTCCTCCGCACCGTAGCGCCGGGCTGCAAACAGTGACTCTATCACCAGAGCGGCCAAGCCTTTCATCACTACGCTACGGCACATCTTGGTTGCGGATGCAACACCGATTCGTTCACTCACGGGGGTCACGTCCATGCCAAGCGCTTTCAGCTTGTTCGCTAATTGGCGTGCATTCGCTCCGCCCAGAAGCATCGGGATCTTCAGCCTGTATGGCTTGACTGCAGCCATTGCAGCCGCCTCAACGAAGTTTGCACCGGACCGCCCGATCTCCTGGGCAACTTTTGCTTTCGTATCAGGCGAGACGGAATTCATGTCCATGTAAAACTGCCCTGGTCGCAAAATCGTGGACGCTTCCCCGGCGACACGGACAGCTTCGGAGGCTGTTACCGCGGAGATGACCAACTCCGCGCCTTCGATGGTTTCTGAGAGGGCATCGCAGGTTTGTACGTTCGCTGCGCGTGCCCTCTGAATCATGCGTTTGCGAGATTCCTCTACCGCAAAAAGACGGTCGTATACGCAGATACTGAGTCCGGCCGCAGCAAGGTCCTGGCCAAAGATGCCGCCGACCTCCCCATAACCGACAACAGCGATTCTCCGAAGACTGTCTTCGCCCATCCCGTGATCCTTTCTCGTACCGTTTATCAGAACACGCAAATCGCCCACCGCATCGAGGCCCCCCTCGCCTGGCTAGATATGAAGGAAGGCAGCCATTACGGATGCCCGCCGTGCGATTCCATTCGTTCGCCCTCGAGGTGATAGCGAAGCAGGGCCAGGGATCGGTATACAACATGAACAAATTTTCCGTAAGGTGCCGTGATGAAAAGCGCGGCTACCATCCCAAGGTGCACGACAAGAATCGCTCCCATCGCAGACGTCGACCGCAACGCAAGCGTGAGTATACCCGTCAAGCCCGTAAGGCCGAGAAAGACCAGGAACGCGTAGTCAAGGCCATACGATCTTGTGGCCGACAATGAACGGTCACTCTGAGATTTGAACCACAGCAGACCTGCCGTCCCAACAACCAATCCCACACCGCCTACGCTACCGCAAACGACCGGAGCGCTCCAGAGCGGATATGGTGGCAATCGGTGGCCAAAATCTTGATAAAAAAAAGCGAGAGTGGTCGAGGCAAAATCAAGCAAGAAACCCCAAAAAACGAAGGAATGGAAAATTCGACGAACTGCGGACGGCACATCGCTAGGGTACGTGCATCCCGGTCCACCGCCCTCGAGGTATCTCAGGGCCAGTACATCGCCCAAGGAACGCCACAGCGACCGGCCCGTGCCAGGCCCTTTCTCCCACGAGTTATCGGAATCGTTCCAGAAACGAAGGGCGCCCTGCACCCAGATCGCCGCCCCGTAGAAAAACAATAGCACCGCAGGAATCACCATTGCGGTGTAAGGAACTACACGGTAGAAAGAACCCCGGCCGACGTCAGCCACAAAAAGCCGTCCCCAAGGAATGCAAATGAGTGCAGCGATGTAAACCACGGCTGCCGCCGCCCAACCAAGAACTATCCCTCGCTCGGGTTTCGAAAAGCAGCGGCTCATGAATTTAGGCAAACTCCAATGTTCGTAGCTCTCCAATCGAACATCGGACATCATCTTGGGGATGTTCAGGGCAAACTCGTGTGGCTCTGTATACATACATGCGTGGAAGCACGCTCGACAATCGTGACAAAGATTTGCCAGGTAGCGCACGTCGTCGCCTGTGAAGCTCCTTCGCAGCTCGACGGCGCGAAACACGGGGCAAAGACCCTCGCAATAACGACACGCATTGCAGATGGTTAACTGCCGATTTGCCTCCTGAAAAAGATTACTTTCGGACATTAATAATCGCGTCCCTTCCCGCCAACCTTCCAAAGATCGCGCCGATCGCGAGCCCTATCCCGCCGACGTACCCTTTCGTCAGAATGTTTCCAGACATGACCTCGCCCGCCGCATAAACGTTCTCGAAGGCGCGCCCGCGCGTATCGAGCACACGCGCCCGTTCGTCAACGGCGAGGCCCATGTACGTGAATGTGATTCCGGCTCGCAGCGGAAGCGCGTAAAACGGTGGGCGGTCGATCGGCAGAGCCCAGTTCGTCTTCGGTGGAGAAACGTTTTTCGTACCAACGCCGTCGAGCACCTGCATCCGCACTGTAGTATTCCCGGCCGTGCCGGAGTTGTATTCCTTCATCGTCTGCAAGAATGCGGCAACGTCAATACCTAGGGCCTGCCCGAGGCCTTCGAGGCTATCGGACTGGTACGGTTTGTAGAGAGGCGGCAAGAATGCGTCGATCATCTTCGAATCGATGATCGAGTATGCGATTTGTCCTGGCTGCGAAACGATCAGGCCGCCCCAAATTGCGTAACGCTTGGGCCAAATCTCTTCGCCTTCGTCGTAAAAGCGCCGCCCAAGCTGGTTTACGACTACGCCGAACGGCACAGAATCCAGGCGTATGACGATGCCGCCGTCGTATTTCGGCGCACGCGCGTCGACAGCAATGGCATGAATCGCCTTCGGATCGCCAATCGATTGGGCGCCTTTCGCCAGTAGGATGGCAAGAGTCTTGCCATCGTTGTACGGTGTCCCGCGCACGATGAAGTTGTCTGCTGCCTCGCCCCAGCTCTTTTTCAGCCACTCAAAATTGGCTTCAAAGCCGCCAGCGGCAATTACCACCGCTTTGCCTCGTATCAGTTGCTGCTTCTCGCCATTCTTGACGATTGCCGCCTCGAACTGATTGTTTTCGATGATCAGATCCTCAACCGGAGCATCATAGCGAAATTCAACACCTATCCGCTCGGCCGTGCGATAGTAGGCGTTCAGGAGAGTTTTTCCGCCCCCCAGGAACCATCGATTGGTCCGCCCCAAATGGAGAGTTCCCGCAAGAGGCTTCTGCCAGCGCGCACCGTGAGCGCTCATCCACTGCGGCAGCTTACTCGTCTCGCGAATTGTGAACTTTGCTAAATCCAGGTTAGCGGGACCGCCGGTCACCGCGATGAGATCTTCGAGATATTCCTCTTCCGGATAGGGGCCGGAAAAAAAATCATCGGCGGCGGCGTGAGCGCACCGAATATTCCGCGTATGGCGGGTGTTGCCTCCGCGCATATGCTGCGGTGCGCGTTCAAGTAGTAGAACGCGCGCGCCGCCCTGGCCCGCTGCAATTGCGGCGCAAATCGCAGCGTTACCACCTCCGACGATAATCACGTCATAAATATCGCGACGAGCCTGCGTCGGCTTCAAGACTTCGGTGCGACCAACAGATTCGGTATACGCGCTGGCCATTTTTATTGTATTCTGAATAGCGGAACGGTGTTCCTAATAATCGAGAACCCGCGGGATGCTAACCCAAATGCCACAGCGTGTCAATAACGCTCTCGGTCACGATGTGTAGCACGACTTCTGGTCGCGTGCACATCCTCGCGGGTGATTCTTTCAATCCGTTCCGTGCTCGGCGCTTCAGCCGAGTCGACGCTTCATGACCCCTGCTTAGCGAGGTTCGCCCATTCGGCGGAAATGAGAGTTGACTATGTCCGACCACGGACAGAGAGTGCTCCGTAGCCAGAACTGGTGGCACGAGCCTGGTTACGAGAGCTTCACGCATCGGGCCTGGACGCGCTCGGAAGGGTTCACGGAACATTTTTTCGACAATAAACCTGTGGTTGGCATTTGTAACTCATGGAGTGAATTCAATAACTGCAATGCGCACCTGCGCGTGGTCGCTGAGGCTGTAAAGAGGGGCGTGTTGGCTGCAGGCGGCTTTCCGCTGGAGTTCCCAACGATCTCGGTGGGCGAATCTTTCTTGCCGCGGCAGGCTCCTATGCTCCTCCGAAACCTGATGGCCATGGACGTCGAAGAATGCATTCGCGCCTATCCCATGGACTCCGTGGTCTTGCTCTGCGGCTGCGATAAGACCACTCCCGCCCAGATCATGGGTGCGGCCAGCGCAGACGTGCCTGCGATCGTAGTGCCTGGGGGGCCGATGCTTAGCGGTGTGTGGCGCGATCGGACGCTTGGATCGGGCACCGATGGCAGAAAGCTGTATGACTTGTTCCGAACGGGCAAGCTTAGCGAAGAGGAATGGTGCGAAATCGAATGCGGTATTTCGCGCAGCGCGGGACATTGCACCGTCATGGGTACGGCTTCCACTATGACAAGCCTCGCAGAGGCGCTGGGCATGACGCTGACGGGGTCCGCGAATATTCCGGCCCCCGATTCCCGGCGGCTTGCAATTGCGGAACTCAGCGGTCGTCGCGCTGTCGAGATCGCTTGGGAAAACATTCGCCCCTCGTCCATTCTGACGCGAGCCGCCATCGAGAATGCCATTATTGTCGATATGGCGATTGGAGGCTCGACGAACGCGGTCGTACATCTGCTGGCCATCGCCGGCCGCCTCGGAATTTCTTTGAGCCTTGATGATTTCGACCTCATCTCTCGCCGCACGCCCTGGATCGCCAACATCAAGCCTTCGGGCGCCTTTCTCATGGAGGACCTCTATTACGCTGGCGGCGTGCCTGCGGTGATGAAGGAACTCCTTCCGTTGCTTCACGGCGATGCGATGACCGTCACGGGGAAGGCGGTGCGCGATAACGTCGTGAATGCAAAATGTTACAGGCCGGAAGTAATTCGCCCTCTGGCCGAACCACTCCGCTCGGAGGGTGGAACGGTGATTCTACGGGGCAATCTGGCGCCGGATGGCGCGGTGCTCAAGCAAACTGCCGCCTCGCCACGCCTTATGCAACACCGCGGAAAAGCTTTTGTGTTCGACAACTATCAACAGATGCGTGAACAAATCGACCGCGCGGATCTGCCGGTCACCAAGGATTCCGTGCTGGTGATGAAGCTGGGAGGACCCAAAGGAGCGCCGGGATTCCCGGAATGGGGGCATATCCCAATGCCGAAGGTGCTTCTCAATCAGGGTGTCGATGACGTCGTGCGTATCAGCGACGCGCGCATGAGCGGGACTAGCTTCGGAACGGTCGTGCTGCACGTCGCCCCGGAATCAGCGGTAGGGGGGCCGCTCGCCGCAGTGCAGACCGGCGACGAAATTGAACTCGACGTGAGCGGGCGCAGGCTGGAACTCTGCGTCGCCGAACAGGAACTCCGACGCAGGATTGAAGAGCTTCCGCCTGTTAAGGCACCTTACGAACGCGGCTATCGACGACTTTTTTGGGACCACGTGACCCAGGCGAATCTCGGTTGCGATTTCGACTTTTTGCGCAAGGCATAAGGATCAATGGACCGTATCAACGTAGCAATAATTGGCGGCGGGGTAGTTGGGTGCGCGATTGCACGGGAACTCTCAGCAAAGACCGCGGACGTTTTTTTGTTTGAGCGTGCCCCGAGGGTTGGCATGATGACCAGCACACGCAATAGCGGAGTGCTGCATTCCGGGACCTTCTACACACCGCAGTCTTTGAAGGCACGCCTGTGTCTGCCGGGAAACCGACTGACGAAGGAATTCTGTGCAGCGCACGGCGTGCCGCACAGAACCTGTGGGAAATTGGTCGTTGCAACGCAGCTCAGCGAAACCGAACAGATAGAGAAGCTGTTTGCGAGAGGGTGCGCAAACGGCGTGGAGGGCTTGCGCGTTGTGGATGCCGCGAGGATTTGGCAGCTTGAGCCACACATAACGGCCGCTGCGGCACTCGAAGTGCCTTCTACGGGTATCGCCAATGCGGAACAGCTGGTCAAGGCCTATGCACGCGTCGCTGTGGAGCAGGGCGCCCATATTTTGACCGATGCCCGCGCTGTTGAACTAGAATCACGGGCCGAATCGGTGGTCGTAGCTATAGAGCGCGGACGTAGTTCGCAATCCGTGTCTGCTATCCGTGAGCGCTTCGAGGCACGATGCGTGATCAATTCGGCCGGCCTATTCGCCGACGAAGTTGCTGCCCTAGCGGACGGCCGGAGAACCTATACGATCTATCCCGTGCGCGGCGAATATGCAGAGTGCCTCCCTGCCAAGACGCACCTGGTCCAGTCGTTGGTCTACCCGCTCCCGAAAAGCGATGTCCTTGTGCGCGACGTAACGAGTCGGAGGATTCACTTCACGCACACGCTAGACGGTCGCCTGCTCCTAGGACCCACAGCGCGGTATGTGACAGACAAAAACGACTATGAGCGCGACCGATTGCCCCTCGAAGAGTTTGTTCGCGGCGCCCGTCCGATATTGCCGACGATTGAGCTGGCGGATTTGCGGTTGGCGTATTCCGGACTTCGCCCCCAGCTCGTTCCTCCTGACCAACATCGAAGCGCGGACTACGTGATCGAACGCCATTCCGCCTGCGGGCGAATAATTAATCTCGTGGGCATGGAATCGCCGGCATTCACGTCAGCTCCGGCGATCGCACAGTTCGTCGCGCCCCTGGTGGCCGAGACGCTCGCTTGATGATTGAGGCGCCGCAAACGATTTTTCGGAGTCCTTTGATTTCGGTCCAACGGGAAGGACAATCGAACGGGTTGTCACTCACTCTTTGACGAGCTGCCAGGCTTCGTCGTGGTGACTCATGATGACCGCGGTCTCGGTAGATCTAGAACGAATTGCGAACTGACGGCTCGGAAATTCAGCCGTGCTGGCCGTTACTGGGAGAGGCATACGATAATGGAAATCCAACCGCAGACAGCTACGCCGAAGGAAATGCACCGGATTCTTCTCACCTCAGTGGCCCCACGGCCCATTGCATGGGTTTCATCGATTAATAAGGAAGGCCGGTCAAATCTGGCACCTCACTCCTACTTCAACATGATCTGCACTGACCCGGCAATCCTCGGGTTTAGTTCGGCCCGCCGGCAGGGTGAAGATCGAAGGCTGCTCGGAGCCGAGGGTCTGAAAGACACGATTCGAAACATTCGCGAGACCGGCGAGTTTGTCGTCGGCATCGTCACCTACGCACTGATCGAACCGATGAACCTCACTAGCGGCGAGTACGATTGCTCTGTAAATGAATTCGAGGTGGCCCATCTCACCATGGCTCCGTCGACATTCGTTCGGCCGCCGCGTGTGGGAGAATCCCCCATTTCTTTCGAGTGCAAGGTCCACCAGATCCTTGAATTCGGAACGCCCGAAATTGGCGGAACACTCGTGTTGGGTTCCATCGTCAACGTTCACTTGACAGAAGAAATCCTAACGGACGGGAAAATCGACGCATCCAAAATAGATTTTGTGGCACGGATGGGCGGTCGTTTGTATTGCCGAACCACCGATCGATTTGAAATGACAAGGCCCCAGCGCCCTTTTCATTTCGATAAAGAGCCAATCGCCCCGCCAGCAACAGTTCCTCAGAGGCGGTGATGTTGCTGCCACGTTCCCCCAAAGCTCGGTTGTTTGACGACCGCGCGGGCGAGACAGCTTCAGCTCTTGATTTTCATCGCCCACTCGTGAATCTCTAGGCGACGGACGCCATGCACAACGTAGGGGTCGCTTTCCGCACACGTTTTCGCCTCTTCGAGTGACTCTGCCTCGAAGATCGTCAAGCCTCCGCAACCGTCGGGGAAGCGACCCCTGGCGAAAATCCGTCCTTCCGCAACTCCCTTCTCCAAAAACTCCACGTGCTTCTGTTTATGAGGCTCGCCTTTGCTGGCATCTAGTACGAATTGTATTGCAGCGAAGAATTTCATGGGCATCTCCCGCGAGACCGGCAGGTGCAGCCCAGGTCATCGCCACTTGTAATCTCATCCCTCTATCTATTATTGATAGAAAAATTCCGAAGCCGAAGGCGCAGCAACGACCGGAGATCAGCCCGACGGCACTTCCGCAGGAACGGTGCGGCGACGGTCCCGTACGAAAGCCAACATAAGGCCAGCCGCCAATATTAAGATTGCGCTCAACGAATACATTCCATAGGCGAAGTTACCTGTCGCGCCTTTGATAACCCCGAGCAGTACCGGACCGACAGCGCCCGACGTTGTGCCCATCATGCTGATAACCGCGATGCCGCCGGCCGCTCCCATACCAGACAGGTACTGCCCCGGCGCCGCCCAAATGATCGGGATGCACCCGTGCACTCCGGCAGTCGCCAGTGTAAGACAAGCAATGCCCCACACCGGATTGTGGGGTAAGAGCACCGTCAGCGAAAATCCCAAAGCCCCAGCGAGCGCTGGCACCGCAAAATGCCAACGAAGCTCCTTCTTACGATCGGAGTGATACCCCACGTAGATTTTGGCGATCACGGCGGCGATCGGAGGAATCGTTGAGTATATCCCGATCGCCATCACATTCGAAACTCCGAACGCCTGAATCATCTGCGGCTGCCAAAAGGCAAGGACGAAGGTGCCGTACACTGCCAAGAAATAAATCAGTCCCAGCAGGTAAACATGCCAATCAGTCAGAGCTTCCTTCAGGGTGCGGCTAGTTTTGGTGGAGGCAGAATCCTGATCGAGCAAAGCTAATAGCGCTCGCTTTTCCCGATCCGACAGCCAGTTGGCTTCTTCTGGGCGGTCGTCCAGGTAATAGAAGATGGCGATACCCATCGCTGCGCTCGGCAGGCCTTCGATCAAAAACATCCACTGCCAGCCGCGCAGACCGGAGAACCCATTTAAGTACGTCATGATCGCACCGGACATGAGTCCCGACGTAATTCCAGCTACCACGGTCGCAGATGTAAAAATGCCGATGACGTTCGCGCGACGATCGGACGGGTACCATTCTCCGAAGTAATAGATTATGCCGGGAAAGAAACCAGCCTCCACCACGCCTAACAAGAACCGAAGCGCGTAGAACTCCAGAGGCGTGTGAATCAACATAGTAGCGGAAGAGGTTAACCCCCATCCAAACAGGCTGCCGAAAATGGTCTTTCGAGCGCCGATTTTGGTGAGCAGGATGTTGCTGGGCAGCGCAAACAGCGAATAGCTTACAAAAAACATCCCCGCTCCAAAACCGTAAGCTACGTCACTCAATCGCAGATCGGTCCGCATTTGAAGCTGTGCGAATCCGATGTTAGTTCGGTCCATGTAATTGAAGACATAGCAAACGAATAGTAGGGGGACAAACCTCAGCGTGACTTTTCTGAAGAGCCGGCTGTCAAAGGCGGAGCGCGCTGCCTCGGAGGATTCATTTCCCAGGGACTTAGGACTCGGATTCATCATCGGGGCTTTTGTTCGGAATCCCCGAACCTCATGATGCGAAGCACGAGCGTGCCATGGCCCGGATCTTCACCGGCCGGCTCATGGCTGTGCGTCTGCACGGCCATCCTTTTCTAGCCGGATCGTGGGGGACGCGAGCGACGGATTGTCCATCAGCTGATGCCTCCCGGCGGGAGCGCCGTTCATGGGAAGTAATGTTGCGAGAATCTCGGCATAGGCTTGCGCGGTCAGGCTGTGGGGCTGATTTTGCGACATAGTCGTACGCATCAGGTCGAACAGCTCCGCGAGCGTATGCCCATTCCAGGCCATAGTAAACGAGTAGCCGCCAACGAAGTTGCCTCACCGGCGCAATTCACTCCTGGTCATAAGTTCGGTAACCAAAAGTTGTCCCTTGCCTACGACTACCTCGCGGGGAGTTCGGCCGCTCCTAGGCGTTTGTTCCTGTATGCGGAACTTTATTCCGTAATCCACAAAAACGCATCTTTAGTTACTACCGTTGGCATAGACATGTCAAGGTCCGACACGACTCTGCTAGAGTGACTGTCGCTCGTTTCAATGCGGATTGCAGCGCGGAAGGATCCATGTCCGAGCATGTTTTGGCATGGAGAGTCGTGCCGCTGCATTGACAGTGCCGAACGAGTTAACTACAATGTCCTCGGAGTTCGCCGACCGCAGCGGCATCTTTTCTCAGAAAGTATGGCCAAACCAAAACGATCGCTGGACCGCAGTTTTATTGCCTCTCTTTCGCATGGGCTCGCCGTTTTGGAAGCTGCCGCAGACAGCATGAAGGACATTTCGCTTGGAGAGCTGTCAAAACGCGTGGGGTTCAAAAAGACCAGTACATGGCGGCTGGCACACACGCTGGTCGAGCTGGGCTACCTCGAGCAAGACCTACAAACTCGCAACTTCCGGCCGGCCGCTCGCGTGCTCGCTCTGGGTTACGCCTACTTCGACGCACTGGACCTCAAGCAGCTCTCGCTTCCCTTTCTTCGAGAACTTTCGGCGCGTCACAATGAAACCGTCAATCTGGCAGTTTTAAATGGCGACGAGTTGATTTATGTGGAGAGAATCGCCACTTCGCAGATAGTCAGCATCAATTTACACGTCGGCTCGCGCTTACCGCTTTATTGCACCTCTCTTGGGCGCATTCTGATCTCAGAGATGTCGGACAGGTGGATTCAAGATTACCTTCGCCGCATTTCAAGCGATCCGAACGCTCGTAAGTATATCCAGGGCGGTGGCAAGTGGATGCGTGAGGTGCTGGATGGCGCTAGGCAGATGGGATATGCCGTAAATGATGAGGAAGTGGTTAAAGGGCTGCGGGCGATAGCTTGTCCTGTTCGCGATCGAACCTCGCAAATCGTTGCGGCCGTCTGCATCTCTGTGCCCTCAAGTCGAGCGTCGCTTTCTGAGTTGCGCCGTGTGTTTGCGCCGGACTTGATGATAACGGCTAGAAAAATCTCGCTTGCCCTCGGCTACCTTCCCAAAGAAGCCGAGCGCAATGGAGGCTTCTTCGTGCGCCGAAATGAATTCAGCAGGCGCACATCAGCCGTGGTGTCAGATCCCCGGGCGTCCAGCGAATCGTCTAGCTGAGGCAACTGGATGCAAACAAGCCCGTGACTCTGCCACTCAGCGACGGGCATGGGCACGGCCCCCTATTGAAGACGCTCGATCAGAGTTGAGATTAAGTTGTAGCTCCGCGGTCGACGTCCTTCACATCATTCGACCGATCGTGATTAAGGATGTATCCGAGAATCCCGGCTATGCCCCACCGGTCATTGACTAGGGTAATCACGTCGATCTCTTCGGTGTTGCTGATATACTCGCCGCCCGCCGTGAACCGCGTAGTCCCATCGTACATGTGCACTTTATCAACGGACTGATGGATTAACCGCGCGGGCGGTCCCCCGCCCCAATCGAAGCCCCAGTTGCCGAGGCCCAGCGCCTTCCACCGGTTGCGTGCCCGAGGAAAGTCGATTTTGATAGCGTCTAGGAGCTCCTGAGTATAATTCACCATTTGCAGCCGATTTTTAATCCCGTTGCGGCGTCCCGGCGCCTTCGCGAACCCAAAATCATCGTCCTTGGCGGCGATGACGCCGAGATTCACTCCCAACTGTCGAGTGTTGGCCCACACGTCCGGTAGGTACGCCCGCTGATACGCCAGAGTATGGGTCTCGCGAAGGCGGTGCGCTGTCATCACAGCTTCCGGAAATTTCACACCCACCATCGGGCCGGGCGTGAAGATGGTGGACATCACCTGAATGCCCCATCGGCCATCGTTATTCGTGACGCAGTACACGCCTTGGCACTGCAGCAGTCGATTTCCCCTCGCGCTGTAGCGGTCATAGGTAAGAGCCAAGTTCACTTGTATCGGATCCGAGTTAAACACCTCTAATCCGCCAAATACATCATACGAGCCCTCGGTTATGTAGCCATCATGATCGGTAAAACGCTCGGGATTTGTGGTCATGTTCACCGAGGCGGGAGGCGACGCCAGAAAGTCGTCGGCAGTCTTCACCACCACCGCGTCGTTTTGCTCGAACGTGCCGTACGGAAAGTGCATTGTATCGGCAACACCCTTAATGTCTCGCTCACCGAGCGCCTTGAAGTGGTCCATGAGAACACGAGTGGCATCGGCCACGCCGGCATAGCTCACCGGATTTCGCAGATCAAGGGCCGGGACACGGGATCGGTGCTGCGCCGGACTGCCCGGCTGGTTTTGGGCCGGTGCAGCTGCTTGTTGCGCGAGTTTGGCTTGAGCGCTCGGCGATGCCACTGCCATCGCGCCAAGCAGCCCCGCCGCTCCCTGCATGAAGCGGCGACGATCGGGGTTCGCACGGTTTTCACCAGCCGCCATGTTGCGGTCATCGTCACTCTCGTCCATTTTTAACCCCCTTCGACTCGAATCCGCGCGCTGCCATCGCCCCGCAAGTCCCTTCCAGAACACGCCGACGAAGGCGTGTTGTTTCCGATATACGGAACGACATTCCGAATGTCACACCTCCAATACTACGGCGACCGCAGGATGTCAAGGGTGACCTCCCGCTGTCCTGCTTGATCGTTGATCCAATCTGTCGGCCGAGCCCAGTGCGCGCGTCCGTCCTGCGGCCGGGCGCCAGTCGGCGACGATCAGATCGCAGACGGCCATCCATAAGCTCGATCGTCGCCGCCTAAGTTTTGCCTTGACAAGGCGTCGGCGCGATAGTACTTAAGACGGGCCATGTTGCGGAATTGTATTCCGCTATACGGAACATGGACAGGCCCCTCCAAATTTAGATCGGCTGCAGAACGGATTGCGTTGTCCAAGTTCAGCGGACGACTCGTTCGTAAGGAGAGATAGATGAATTCGAACGCACGGACCGGATTGCACATACGGTTCTTGTTGTGCCTGGTATTTTGTTTGGCGTGCGCGACCATGGTGGCGGCGCAGAGCACCGTGACCATCAACGGTACGGTGACGGACCAATCAGGCGCGCCCGTGGCGGGCGCCACGGTGACGGCCACGAACGTAGGTACAGGGCTTAAGTCCGTCGCTCCGACCAGCGCTGAGGGCCTCTACGTTATCGCAGGTCTTCCCGCAGCGTTGTATGACGTCCAAGCATCGCAGCCAGGTTTTGCGACAGTTGTGCGGCACCATCAAGAGCTACTCGTCGGCACGACGGTTACGCTCGACTTTACGTTGCGGGTTTCCTCGGTCGCGCAGACGGTGGAGGTTCAAGCGGTGGCTCCTGACGTCGACGCGACGTCGACCCAGGTGTCAGCCGTCCTGCACACTCAACAGCTTGATGACTTGCCGATCCTCAGCCGTAACTTCTCGGAAATGGCGTCTCTGACTCCTGGAGTTCAGTCCACCAGCCAAGTTTCCGTTGGGTTCGCGGTGGGCGGCGCGGTTACCGGCGTTACGATAGGCAACTCCACGCAATACGAGACTGGCTATACTGTGGACGATATTCCGATTACGAAACCGTCAGATGGCGGACTCTATGTGGCACTGGCGCAGGATTGGGTTCAGGAGTTTTCGGTTGTGTCAAATCAGGTTCCGGCCGAATACGCGGGGGCGGTTAGCGGCGTCGTGAATGCCGTCACGCGTTCCGGAACGAATGAAATTCACGGGCGGGCTTACAGCTTTTTCCAAAACAGTGACCTTAATGCCTCCAGCTTTAATGCGGTGAGGCCTGTAGCGAAGGCGCCTTCAAGCTCGCAGCGCGTTGGCGGCATGTTGGGTGGTCCGATCATTAAGAACAAACTCTTCTATTTTATTGGGTACGAATATTTCCGCTCGTTGGCTGGCGTTACGTTTGCGGGCCTCCCTTCCACGTTTGCTGGCAGCAGAGACGTGATGCCTGTCGACTTAGTGCCGTCCAGTCCCTCGAATTTGAATCGCCAGGACTTGGGCGAATTGAAGATTAATTATCACATGAGCCCGTCGGATTCGTTTCAAGTTGTTGGGAATATTCAGAGAATCAGCGAGCCGAGCCAGGCTTCAGCGACGAATGCTTTCGCGTCGCTATTGAACGGGAACAGCACGACGAATGAAGACATGCAGTATTCAACAGAATGGGTACATATATTTTCCCCCACGTCGATTAACTCGCTGAGATTCGCCAACGCGACCGACTGGGACGCCGAGACATGTAACTTCGCCCAGACCGTAGGACCTTTTACCACCACCGCGCCACCGCTCACTAGTTTTGGAATTACGCCAAACGGAAATCCGACTGGATATTATGGGGAACTGACCTATACATTGCCCAACGGCACAGCCGATGTAGGCTGCGCTGGCAGATTCGGCGGGAAACACTTCGTTGGCCTCTATGCAGGCATCTACGACTCAGTAACGAAGACGAAGGGAAGGCACGAAATCCAATTTGGAGGGCAGGCGACAGACCCATTTTACGGCTCAAATAGGCTGCATAGCAATTCGGACGGCTTCTATGGGTTCCCGACTGCAAACGTAGCTGCAACTTCAGACGGAATATTGATTCCCTATGCAGCGGGCGTTCCGTTCAACCCGAGCGATCCGACAACGTTCCCCCGGACGCTAACCATGAATTATGGGCCGTTTTCCCATACCTATGTGATGGCAACCGGCTGGTCGTTTGGCGTGTTCCTTCAGGACAGCTGGAGAGCCACCGACAGCTTTACCCTCAATTGGGGCATCCGTTGGGACGGCGACCTGCAATATAGCTACTTCAATAGTCGCAACGCGTGCGTCAGCGGAACCAACAATTGCTTGAATCCGGCCGTGAACAACGGTAATTACGTGAACAACGATTTCCAAACGGTATCTCCGCGGATCGGTTTCGCCTGGACGCCATTCAGCAAGGCCAAGAATACGGTCTTGCGGGGTGGGTTCGGCGTCTATTACGCACCGACCACGTTAACTGAAGCGACGGGTTACATTTCCCAACGCACCAATGCTGACATCATTGACGGTTTTACATCAAACTCACCAACGGCAAATCCCTACTGCGCTGCGCTCGGAGGTTGCAGTGCCGCGGCCACTTACGAAGCCTACCAGAACGATCTTAGGGCACTTCTGGCCTGGTCGCTCGCGAACAACACTATTCCGGACCTCACCCTAAAGTCGGTTAACGTGGGCGGTTCGACGTACTCATTGCCGGGAGTGAACTCGTTCGCGCCGCCCCTGAGCAACGTGTATAACATCGACCCAAGCATGAAAAAGGCTGCTGCGCTGCAGTCAACGATCGGCATAGCCCACAGTTTCAACAATGGGCTCTCGTTCACGGTTGATTATGCGTACGTGTACGGTTTCGATCAGGACATCGAACGCGAAGTCAACTACAATCCCGCTACGCTTCCCGCGGTTACGCTCCTAAATCCAGCTTACACGACTGAGTACTCGACTTGCAGCTGTGGCTGGTTCTCGGATAAACAGATTCTGTCCAAACTGAGATACACTGACCACCGCGGCGATTCCGCTCAGGTATCCTACACGCTTGGATGGGCTGACAGTAATTCTGCTTCGACATCCGACTTCAACCTCCATTCGATAGGCGCCTATAACACTGACCCATTTGACTTTGGCGTGGACAAGGGGCCGGCTAGTACCGATCAGCGTCAAACTCTGGCGGTGAATGGCGTGGTGCGGCTTCCTGGGGGCTTTGAGTTCGCTCCTATCATTACAGTCGGCACGGGCCTGCCGATGACGGCGACGACTGCTCAGGCTCCGGGCGCTGCGCCCATAACCGTTAGCAATGGAAACGTGATAACTGTGCCAGGATGCCAGCCCTGGTACAACCAGTGCTACCCGGCTGTCAATGGTGTGCTGACGAGCAAGGGCTTCTACCGGGGCGCCACGACCGTCGGCGTGAACGCTCGCATCCAGAGGCCGATCAAGTTGCGTGAAAATATGTCCATCACTCCGATGTTCGAGGCGTACAACATTCCCAACCACGTGAACTTTGGGACCAACTACACGCTCGCTGCGACATCGCCAAGCTTCTTAAAACCGAGCGCTACGACCATCACGATGCGTCAGTTGCAGCTTGGTGTGCGCTTCGATTTCTAAGCCAGAAGGCGGGCGTCGCGCTCTCTTGCAGCAGTCGGCGGCAGATCAGCGTGGCGCCTCCGATTTAATCGTAGATATTTGCGTCTTTAATCTAAGTTGAAGGGATTCAGGTATGCCCACTCACGAAGCACCTCTGTCAGAACCTCCCAAGCCGGCCTCACCGCCACGCCAGAAGGCGCCGGCAGATTCGATCGACTGTCACTTCCATATTTTTGGGCCCGTCGAACAGTATCCCCTGAGCCCCGGCCGAGGCTATACCCCTTCACCTCAAGCCAATCTGGAAACCTACGTCACCATGGCCGAGACGCTCGGGCTAGAGCGCATGGTGATTGTCAACCCCACTCCATACGGGACTGACCATCGCTGCACCATCGACTGCCTCAAAAAGTTCGGACCGGCCCGCGCTAGAGGAGTCGCGGTGATCAACCGAACGTTCAGCAAAGAGGCTATTCGCGATCTGGCCGCTAATGGCTTCTGTGCGGCGCGCGTGAATTCAGTGAACACCAACACCACTCCTGTTAGCGAGATCGAATGGGTAGCAAAGAACATCGCTGCGCTCGGCTGGCACCTCGAGCTGTATGTGGAAGGCCGGGATCTGCCGGAGTTAGCGGACACAATTCTGTCTTTACCGGTACCAGCGGTGGTAATCGATCACATGGGAAGGATCCCGAGCGACCGCGGCATTAATTGCCCTGAATTCCAGACGCTGCTCCGGCTGCTGGACTCCGGCAAGTGCTGGATAAAGCTGTGCGGATACCGCAGTTCAGTCGAGGGGCCGCCGTACGCGGATTTACTAGCGCCCGCGCGAAAGATCATCCAGACCGCGCCTGGGCGCTGCGTTTGGGGCACGGACTGGCCGCATCCGCGACGGAGCGGCGATCTGCTGCCCGACGACGGTAAGCTCCTGGATCTTCTCTATGATTGGGCGCCGAACGACCGCGATCTTCACCGCATTTTGGTTGAGAACCCAAGTAAACTCTACCGGTTCGCGGTTTGACGAAACGCTTGCTCGCTTCCTTTGCTGTTCTGCCGCAAGCTGCCCGCTTCACTCAAGGAGCCTTATGGATCAAGGCGTCGCATCACTTTGGCCGGAAATCGAATGGATCCGCGATCCAGCATTGCAACATAAGGTCGCCAAAACGTGGGAGCTCGCGCTCGAGCGCAGCCCTCTCACTGCCAATGACCTGCAGCGCATCCCTTTTACGCTGCTTATACCTAACTGCCCGACTTCGTTCATGGATCATAAACGTTGCGTGGTACATATCGCGCGAGCCGCCGCCGCGGCGATGCAGAAATCCCTTGGTCAGTCATTGTCGATCGATATGGATACCGTAATCGCCGGTGCAATTCTCGCCGATGTGGGGAAGTTACTAGAATACGAATTGGATCCGGACGGGAATAGTCGTCAGAGCGCGGCGGGAGAGGCACTCCGGCACCCTTTCACCGGGGTTGCCTTGGCTCTTGAGTGCGGCGTGCCGCCCGAGGTGTGCCACGTGATCGCGGCCCATGCCGCCGAAGGTCAGTTCGTCAGGCGATCAACCGCCGCGTGGATTGTTCACCATGCCGATTTTATGGCGTTTGATCCGTACAAAAGTTTAAAGAAGTAGCTCCCGAAGGATAGGCCAGTCAAGGAGGAAACGTTCTTGGTAGCTCAAGAAACGCCGGATCCGGATTCCATCACAGGCGCTATGGCGCGTTGGGCCGCCAAGCTCGATTATAAGGACTTGTCGCCGGATGCAGTTCATCAGGCGAAACGGTTTCTGCTCGATTCTCTCGGTTGTGCCTTAGGAGGCTTGCGGCAGCACGACATGGAGATTGCTCTCGGCGTCTTGCGCGAACATGCCGGCAGAGGACCGGCCGCAATAATCGGCACCGGCGAGAGAGTTGATCCGGTTTCAGCCACGCTGGCAAACGCCCTCCTCATTCGATGCATGGATTACAACGACATTTATTGGAAGCAGGACCCGTGCCACCCTTCTGATTTGTTCCCAGCGGCCATTGCTGGATGCGAACGAGCCAAAAGCGGCGGTAAGGAGTTGATCGTAGGGCTCGTGCTCGGCCATGAGTTTGAGATGCGCTTTTGCGAAGCTGGATTTCCCGGCGTGGAAGAACGGGGATGGCATCATGCGACCTTAACTGCCTTTGTTTCTCCCATCGTGGCCGGACGCATGCTGCGCCTGAACTGGCAGCAGATTCAAAACGCCATCGGAATTTCCGGCGTCCGGCACGTGACGCTCGGATCTGTCTCTGCCGGTCAATTGACCATGGTTAAAAACACTGCCGACCCCATGGCTACCCAGAGCGGCATGCTGGCTGCCCTGCTCGCGGAACGAGGCTACACTGGACCCACGCACGTGATCGAAGGAAAAGAAGGATTCGTGCATTGCATGGGGCCCAGCTGGAAGTTTGAAGTGCTAACGGACGGATTGGGGGCATCGTGGCGCATCAATCAGTGCGGCATGAAGGCATTCCCGACCGAAGCGCTCACTCATGCACCTCTTTCCGCAACCATTGACTTGGTGAAGGAAAATGATCTGGATCCGGATGACGTTCGCAAAGTAGAGGTGCAGACACTGGCAAGGGCCGCGGACATTCTCTCCGATCCAAGCAAGTACGATCCGCGCACGCGTGAGACCGCCGACCACTCGCTTCCGTACGTAATCGCCGCCGCGCTGGTCGATCGCCAAGTTACTCCGCTGAGTTTCACCGCGGAGAAAATCATGGATCCCAAGATCCGGGCGCAGCTGAAGAAAGTGGAGCTTATCGCCGATCCGGAAATCGACCGCGTCTTTCCGGCCCTACAGCGCACGGTCGTCACCATCACAACTAGCGATGGGAAACTTCTCTCAAAAAAGCTCGATTTCCCCAAGGGCGATCCTCGGAATCCGCTCACGGATCAGGAAGTAGAGGCTAAATTTGCCGCGTTAGCCGAAGGAACTCTCAACGAGCAGAGCCAAAAGCGGCTCAAGGATGCAGTTTGGAACATCGAAAAAATCGCATCGGTAGAGGATCTGATGGCGCTTACGCGCGCTGAGCTTTCGAAGAAGAAACGCGGCCCGGTGCGGAAGTCAAAACCGGCGGTTTCGTGAGGTCGCAGCGGTCGGGCAAACGTATGACCTGGTCCGCCGAGAGCATTCAAGGCCCGCAGGTCGCAACCCGAGAGTAGGCAGAAACGGGGAATGTTTGTGGAGCTATCGTCAAAGACACGCGTATCGGCCGCGGCTCGCATCAACCGCCTTCCCATAACGTCATTTCACCGAAAGCTCACATGGCTTCTGGGGTTCATCTTTTTCTTCGACATGGCAGACATCAACACGTTCTCTTTTGCGGCGCCGGCTATTTTGAAGGTGTGGCATCTGTCGCTCTCGACGATCGCCGTACTTACTTCTGCCACCTTTGTGGGCATGTTTGTTGGATCGACGATGGGGGGCTGGTTTTCTGATCGTGTTGGAAGAAAACGAGCCTTAATATTCACCACGCTTTGGTACGCAGTTTTCTCCTTATTGAACGCTTCTGTCTGGGAACCCGCTGGCCTGTTTGTGACGCGCATGTTTACGGGAATCGGCATTTCGGCGATGACGGTGGTTGGTATCACGTACATCAGCGAACTCTACCCCGCTCGCCTGCGAGGAACCTATCAGGGATGGATTATGGCCATCGGACTGTGCGGGGTTCCGATGACGGCCTACGTGGCTCGATTCTGTGTTCCCGTGGCGTCTTGGGGCTGGCGGGTTGTATTTGTATGGGGTTCTTTGGCTGTTATTATCCCGATATTCTCCGGATCGCTCGAAGAGTCCCCTCGTTGGTATGAGAACCACGGCCGATTCTCCGATGCGGAGGCGGTCCTTCAAAGATTGGAGGGGACGGCGCTTTCCGAAGGAAGAAGTTTGCCGCCCGTTTCAGAGGTAGCCAGCGCAGCCTCGCGGCGCGGCACATATCTAGACCTCTTCCGGTTCCCGCACGCAACCCGCACCGTCATGCTCGTTGTAGTGTGGATATGTTTCACGCTCGGTTTTTATGGTTTCACTGCCTGGGTACCCACGCTTCTCGTGGCTCACGGATTCTCACTGGTGCATTCGCTGACGTGGTCATCAGCGATGTCTCTCGCCACCGTCCCCGGTGCAGCCCTTGCCGCCGTCGTCTCCGATCGATGGGATCGTAAGTGGCTAATTGTGGTGGTCGCGTTACTGATCGCGGCTTGCGGGTTAACCTATGGCCTCTCGTTTCAAGTCAGCATGATCATCATTTTCGGGTTTCTGGTGGAAATGTTCCTCCACGCTCTTTCGCCTCTGCTTTACACGTACTCGGCGGAGTCGTTTCCGACGGAGATTCGCAATTCGGGCATGGGTTTGACCTACGGAGCTGGCCGCCTGGCGAATGTATTTGGTCCTCTGGTCGTGGCCTTGTTATTCACTCACTACGGATACAGCAGTGTTTTCATCTACGTCGCTCTAACGTGGACTTTGCTCGCGCTCGCGATTGCCGGATTCGGTCCGCGAAGCAAGCTGCTCGCTTAGGAGGCGCGCGGAATTACTGTCGCGGCAATGAAACACGATTCCGTTCCTTTTGGTAGCTCCGGCGGAATAGGTTGAATGGGTTTAGGGTAAGAGCTCGCTTGCAACATAAGGGGAGTCACTCGTGCGAAGAAAATATGGAATCTGGCCGTACCTGGTTCTAGTGCTGGCTGTTATCGCGGTGCGGGTACACGGTGCGCAGCAGAATCATCGTGTCGACGACAAGGCCTTGCAAAGTGCCAGCGAGGACGCCAACGACTGGTTGACCACCGGTCGCGACTATTCGGAGAACCGCTACAGCGTCCTCCATCAGATCGATACCAAAAATGCGCGCCAACTAGGTCTCGCGTGGTATTACGACACCAACTCCTACTCGGGAGCACTTGAGGCAACGCCGATCGTCTCAAACGGCGTTCTCTATGGGTCGCTCAGCTGGGACGTCGTATTCGCGCTTGACGCACGCACGGGCAAAGAACTATGGCGATATGACCCGCACATCAATCAGAGACCTTTTGCTCCAGGAACGGCAAAGACCGCTCATCCCGTCAGGACGGGCCCAACGATATGCTGCGGACCAGCCAATCGTGGCGTCGCACTGTACGAGGGAAAGGTTTATGAAGGTCTACTCGATGGAAAACTGGTCGCGCTGAACGAAAAGACCGGCGCGGTCCTCTGGAGCGTGCAGACGACCGACCCGACTATGGATTACTCGGTCACCGGTGCCCCCATAATCGTGGACGGCAAGGTCATCATCGGGAACGCCGGCGCGGATTTCACGACGCGCGGGTACGTGACGGCTTACGACGCCGAAACTGGCAAGCAAGCATGGCGCACCTATACGGTTCCCGGAGATCCCTCCAAACGACAAGCGGACAAAGCGCTCGCGCGCGCGGTCAAGACTTGGAAGGGAGACGAGTGGTATAAGCTCGGCGGCGGCGGAAACGTCTGGAACGCGTTTGCCTACGATCCCAATCTAAAATTACTCTACTTCGGCACCGGCAACGGCAGCCCCTGGACGCAGGCTTGGCGAAGCCCCGGTGGCGGCGACAATCTGTACATCGACTCCATCGTCGCCGTGCATGCGGACACTGGCAAATACGCCTGGTATTTTCAGGAGACACCCGGCGGTGAATGGGATTATGACGCCGTTGAAGATCTCGTTCTAGCGGATTTGAAAATCCACGGGAAGATGCGCAAAGTGATCATGCAAGTGCCGAAGAGCGGCTTCTTTTACGTGATTGACCGCACGAATGGCAAGTTCATCTCCGCCAATCCCGTAACGAAAATCAACTGGGCAACGGGAGTCAATCCGAAGACCGGCCGCCCGATAGTAAATCCGCTGGCTCGATACGACCGGAACGAAAAAGGTGCATGGGTCGCGCCCAGCGGCGGCGGGGTGCACAGCTGGCACGCGATGTCGTTCAATCCGAACACGGGACTCGTTTATGTGCCTGGGGCCACGAGCATCATGTTTTATAAGGATTCCGGGAACTATCAGAACCATCTTGGAGAATTTGCCGAAGGCTTGGACCGCGCAACACCGCAGTGGGTGGATGGCATGAGACTCGGAACAGTGGGCACCTTTGACGCCCCGCCGCCCCCTCCGGGATATAAGTTCGGCAGCTTCCTTGTCGCCTGGGATCCAGTCACGCAAAAAGAACGATGGCGCGTGACCGGGTTGAATGGAGGAGGTACTCTCACTACAGCTGGCAATCTGGTCTTCGCGTGCGCGAACAGCGGGCAATTTGTCGCGCTGAATGCCGAGACCGGAGGGCGGCTCTGGGCGGCGAAGACGTTTTCGGGGCTCTCGAATCCCTCGACTTTCATGATTGATGGCAAACAGTACGTGTCCATATTGGCCGGCACGGCAGGACACGGCAGGCTGTACACCTTTACCCTCGGCGGTACGGCCAAGGCGCCCGACGTGGTAACGCCCGGACCCGGGCAAGTATCGGCACGGGATGGGGTATATACCGCGGAGCAGGCGGAGCGTGGCAAAACGCGGTATGCACAGAACTGCGCCGTCTGCCATGGAGCTAATTTGACGGGAATCGGTCAAAATCCGGCACTGGCTGGCAGGGCCTTCGTTTCATCATGGAATGGACACTCGGTAGATAATCTATTCAGCGTGATAGACGACTCGATGCCGAAAGGAAATGCGGGCAGCCTTTCGCCAGCTGCGTATACCGATATCATCGCGTACGTTTTGCAGGCGAATCATTTCCCGGCCGGAAAACAAGAGCTGAAGAGCACGCGCGAAGAACTGAGCAAAGTGCTCATCATTGTTCCGTCGCCTGGACCTAGAGATCGTCGATGAGGGGACGATTCCCCATGAACCATGGATTACGTCGCGGCATCGGCCGGAAGCGGTTACTTTCGATTTCGGATTTGTCGGAAAAACTCCGCCCCGATTTGCCATATTTCGTTCGAACTGACGGTAGGATTCCGGCTCTGTTGCGATCCGAACGCGATGAGGCATCGTCCGAGGCATTTCCACGTATTGCGTATCCCCCGCAGCGTAGGTGGTCGGGGATCGCATGCGCGTCTGCGGTGGGTGCCGAGACGTGGTTGTGGACCGTCCCGCTACCAGGAGAGTTCGGGGCGGAAACGTGGGGCGGCGCGCAGATCATGGTTGGCAATGCCTGGAACCGCCGGTCTTCCGGAACTTCTCCGTACTCGTCGATTATGGCAGGGTGAAAGCTACGAAATTGTTTCCAGCCACCGCCAGCACGTACTGTTTGCCGTCGACTGCATACGTGACGGAGTTCGTACGAAAGACGTTTCCATTGCCCCCGAGATTGAACTCCCAAAGCAGCTTGCCAGTCTTGGCATCGATCGCAAAGAAATCGCCTTCGTCGCTGCCGGCGAATACGAGTCCACCAGCCGTCGCCAGAGGACTGACCCATGCAGGAGCAAGAAGATGGTATTGCCACATCAACTTGCCCGTGGCTGCATCGAGTGCCCGAACGGCTCCGTAGGCGTCGTCTCCGCTAAGCGCGTCTTGGCCGCCGCCACCGTACCCAGGCGGCCCGTTGGGATTGAGCCTGGGCTTGCCTGAATAAAAATACGCGCCAAGTTCGTGGGCGTTTACGTAAAACATCTTCGTCAGCGGACTGTAGGCCGGCGCGGTCCAATCCGCGCCACCCATGACAGCCGGATAGACGAGCTTCCCTTTTGGTGTCGGGTCCGGATCACCGTTCATTATGAGCCGGCCGTTCTTATCCAGCTTCGCCCATGTCACCTTCACGAACGGAACACCGGCCACAAATTGCCCGGTTACACGGTCGAGGACATAGTAGAAGCCGTTTCGATTGGCCATCGCGACGAGCTTGCGCGGCTGGTGACCAACGGTCGCGTCGAAGAGCACGGGAGTCTGGGAGGAGTCCCAGTCGTGCGTATCGTGGGGCGTAAACTGGAAATACCACTTCATTTTCCCTGTGTCGGGGTTGAGGGCAAGCAAGGAACAGGTATACAGGTCGTCGCCGGGACGGCCAGCCCTGTTGAACGAAGGCGCGGGATTTCCAGTGCCCCAATATAGGAGGTTGAGGCTCGGGTCGTAGGATCCCGTGACCCAAGTGCCGCCACCTCCTACTCCGCTCATATCATCTCCCCAGGACTTCGCGAGGGCGTCCCCCTGCGCGGGAATCGTATAAAAGCGCCAGAGCCGCTTGCCAGTGTTTGCCTCGTAGGCATCGAGAAATCCCCGCGCGCCGCCATCCCCCCCGCCTAGGCCGACGATCACCTTTCCATTAATGACCAACGGGGCCGAATTGATGCCGTAGTTCTCCTTGTTGTCGGCGACGTGAACGTCCCACTCCACTGCACCCGTCTTTGCGTCCAGAGCGACCAGATGCGCATCGACTGTTCCGACGTATACGGTGTTACCGAAAATCGCGACGCCTCGGTTATCCAAATGGGATCCGACGTGATAAATCGTCGATGGCAGCTTGGGAGACCACGTCCATATTTTTGTGCCGGACTTCGCGTCCAGAGCCGTGACCGTGCTGGGCGCTTCGGTGATGTACATGATGCCGTCCACCACCACCGCCGAAGATTCCTGCTGTCCAGATTTCGCGGCTTGATAGATCCAAGCGGCTTTCAGAGTCCTCGCGTTCCCCGCGTTGATTTTTTTCAGTCGAGAGAACCGCCAGGATTGATAGTTCCCGCCGGACATTAGCCAGTTTTGAGGTTCCTTATCCGGATGCGAGAGCCGTTCGTAAGTGACGTTCTGAGCAGACGCTGGAGCGCAAATTCCTGCGAGGGCAAGAACCAGAGCCGGCAGACACCGCTTCGCATTCATTGTGCGCCTTTCAAAGTGGAGAGGTACGCTACCAAGTCGTCCAGCTGGGCAGGCGACAGACGTCCGTTGGAGCTCGGCATCAAGCTCTTTCCCGGTTCCTTTTCGAGAGAACGCAGGTCGGGCTTGTAAAGGCTGTGGAAGGTTCCTTGCGCATCCCTTAGGACGATCGTGAATGAGTCTTCTCCTACTCGCATACCCTCGACAACTTTGCCGCTATTTTTCACAGCGCGAAACAGGAGATAGCGCGTCCACTTTCCCCGGTCTCCCTCGGCTCCAGTCGTGGGTAGATCGGCCGCGGGATCAAGCAGTTTTTTGTGCAGGTAGCTCGGGCCACGTATGCTGCTCACGCGCGATAGATCGGGCCCCAAGTCGCCTCCCAGCCCGTCGATCATGTGGCAACTCGAACAGCCGCTGGTTTTGAAGAGCGCCTCGCCTTGCGCAGGATCGCCGGTCACCGTGCCAGCGGTAGCCGTGCGGGCCAGTTGGCGAAGATAGCTCATGATTTCCGAAACCTCGGATGCGTTGAGCATCATGAAGAAGCTGGGCATTTCCGTTCCCGGGACACCCCTCATGATGATGTTTCGCACGGCCTCCTCGCCCAAGGCTGCCGGGGCCCGTTGAATGTTGGGACCTTCGCCGCCGGTCGCATCCACGCCGTGGCAGAGAGCGCAGTTAGTCAGAAACTCCTCGCGCCCCTTGTTCGCATTTCCTGCGCGGTCGAGCCCTTTAGCCTGCTGCCTACTAGTCGAAGATGATCGAGGGCGTCCATCTCTCCGCGCGCCGACGGCAGGAACAAAACACAACCCCATGGCACCCAGAGCGAGCGTCAGAGTCGCCAAGCGCGTGGACCGGATGCTCCGCATTTCAGACCCCCATCCTCGTTCGGACTAGACGTGGCGCTCCGTTACCCCGGGGGTCCCGTGACATGTGCTTGGTGCGACCTCCAGGACACTCTGCGTATCCACGATTGCGTGACACACACCACGGCGCCACGCTGGATAATAATCTAATGCTTGAGCGGGTAATTCCTGCCGTTGTTGCACATAAACGGAGGGACGCTTGACCCGCAGACTTTCACTCGGATCTGCCACAGACTCGTATTGCCGTCGATATAGAGAGTCCTGCCGTCATCTCCGAAGGCCATGCTGCAAAAGACCTGGTACTTGAGAAGCTCGGGATCGGGCGGCGGGAGAATGGTGCCAAGGTGCTTGCCTTCTGGCGAGATAATCCAGATCCCGCCCGGACCCGGAGTCCAGATGTCTCCCCGGGAATCCACCCGGACACCATCCGGGAATATCGCATCGGCTGTGCCCCGCTGTACGTGAGTGATGTGGGCACTTGCCAACATGTCGATGAATAGCCGACGATTCGTAACGGTATCGTCGGGCTGGACATCGTATTTCAGAAGCGTGTCGTGGGGCCCCGTGACGTAGAGGGTCTTTTGATCGGGAGACAACGCAATACCGTTCACTCCAGGGTTCGTCTTGTCGAGGAGTTGGTTGACCCCGTTCTTTATCATGTACAACCCTGGGAACTTGATCTGCTGATTCGGCGTATTAAAGTCGAAGGGGTTACGCTGGCGATAGCAGGTTTGCGGTCCATCCGTCCAGTAAATCGTGCCGTCCGTCTTAGCGACAGTGTCGTCTGGACAATTCAAATGCATCCCGTGCCAACTGGAGGCGATCACAGTGCGCTGCTTATCCTTGCCATAGCGCACCATCTCATGGTCTCCGAATGCGGTCACGATGAGCCGGAGCTGCGGATCCAGTGCGAGACCAACGGGGCCGACATGAATGACATACAACCGCCCGTTGTAGGTGATGAAGCCCACGTTGTTGAACTGCTGCGGCGTCCCGGTGAAGGCTACATTCTGCAAATCAACGGAAAGCTTCCCCTTTGTGCCGCATGGATATTTTGCGCAGGTAGGCTGCCACTTGTACACGAGATTGCCCGCTACCTCAGGGAACAGCAAGTAACCGGACATGCCTGGTCCGGGAACCCAGACTGGACCCTCCGTGCGCCCCACATAATTCAGGTTAACGGGCGTGAGCTTAGCATTTGGAGAGATCAATTGTTCGACAGCCTGGTCCAGGACGACAACGCTGCTTTTTTGAGAAGTTTGCGCTTGCGCTCGCACCAAACCGGACGTAATAACAAATAGAAATGCTGCGAATGAAAAGCAAACAGGAAACCGTTTGAAATTCACTGTTCTCTACCCCCTTTATGAGGCCGCCGGCAAGCGATTTACCGGCGACCTCCGCCGCATTTGGACAAAAGGCAGCGTCACTTTAACTTCTTGTCAGAACTCATATTTCAATCCCAACTGGATGATGCGCGGTCCCACCGTCGTCGAGGAAATGACACCGAATGCTCCCGATGAAGCGGTGGTATTGGGATTCGAAAACTGTGGATGGTTGAAGGCGTTGAAGAACTGTACGGTAAACTCGAAGTAGGAACTTTCAGTCACAGTTGTCCTTTTCGAAAACGCTATGTCCCAATTGAATTGACCGGGGCCATAGCCAGCGACGATCGGCGTATTGCCGAAATCCGTGGCACCGCTGTCGCCAGGAGTGGCATCAGCCACCAAGGGCGGCGCACAAAAGGCACTCTTGTTGAAATACCCGTTCAGACGGGAGATTAGGCTGCCCGAGGAAAAAACGTTGCTTCGCCCCATTCCGGGACAGAATTGCGCCCGGGAGGCGGACGAACCCCAGGCACCACCGCCTCGAGAGTCGGTAAGCGTAAACGGGAGGCCCGACTGAGCCGTGGTCACGCCCGAAACCCCCCACCCGGACAGGACTTTCCCCGTGAACCCTTGGGCTCCGTTGAAATTGGGGAGTCGATACGTATAGTTCAAAACTAGGCGCTGTGGGCGATTGAAGTCGGCCGGACCCTTCAATTGAGCATGGTCGCTCGGGTTGTTGCTGTTGAAGCTAGACCCCGCCACCCAAGACGCGCCACGAACGTCCGTGATAGTCTGGCCATAAGTGTAAGCAAGACTGAACTGCAAGCCATGCGAAAGATTTTTGCGAAGGGTGGTTTGCAGCGAAGAGTACCGCGAATCGCCGACAGGTGCGTAGTCGCTGAGACCGTATGGAACAAGCCCCTGGACGAGCGTGCGAGCCGATGGGCCCGTCGGGCCTCCCGATCCGTTCGTATTGATGCAACCGGAGGGGTAGCCACAGTTCACCGGGCTGGTCGGGGTCGCGAGTTGCGGAACGTTGAAAGGATTGCCTAGAACGGTGATATGCTCCACCCGGTTGCCGATGTAACCTACTTCCCACATCAGAGACGGGGTTATCGCGTACTGAATTTCGAGCGATTGGCTGAACATGGTTGAAGCGCGCAGGTTCGGATCGAGCTCGCTCCCGGCATTTTCCACTGAATTCGGGAAGCGGTCGAGGAAACCAAGCGTTGATATGGGATTATATGGGCTAGTCCAACTCGACGCGGCATTCGCCGCGCCAAATCGACTGATCGTAAGCGCGAGCGGCGGATTGGATAATGCAGGGTTGCTGATGTATCCGGCTGACGGACTTACATAGAACACGCCGATACCGCCGCGTACAACAAGCTTTGTGAAGTTCTTAAGAGGCACCCATGCAAAACCAATTCGCGGGGCAAAATTTGTATATGGAGCGTGCGTTGTGGTGAAAAGCCTGTAAGCACGTTGGGGAATTCCCGGCGGTACAGGTGTTCCGATATCTGGGCCAACTGTGTAACCTGCGTAAGTGCCTGTTGCAGGCGGAATAGGATTCAGGAGAAACTGCTGCATATCTGCATTCAGCTGGTCGCCTGCGGCGTTCAGTTCATAGGGAGTCCCGTTATATTCCCAGCGTAAACCAAGATTCCACGTCAGACGTGAGTTCATCCGATAGTCGTCTTGTATATACGCACCGAGATAGTTCTCGCGGACGGTGGAGGGCGTTCCATCCGCCTCCTGCACCGTGGCAATATCACCATAGATGTTGCTATCTGGAGTGCCGTTTTGAGCGGCGCTCATTCCAAGCAAGAAGTCTGGGAACGTGAGGAAGGTCAGGTCTCCACGGGTTCGCCCGAAGATTCGAGCGTTTAGCCCGCTGTAATATTCGTCGTAGCCCAGACGCATCGTGTGACGACCGTGCGTCCAGGAGATGTGATCACCCCATTCATAAGCGAACTGTGGATTTTGTCCGGTATCGGTATACGAACCACCGAAACCGAAAAGTCCGCTGATCCCAACTTGCGGGAATACAGTCCAATACGGAGCGGCTGGCGTTACGCCGAACTGCGTTGTCGTGAGGGCAAATTGTCCGTGCAGAGTTTCACGCGTGTTGTTGAAGTCGAAGTAGGCCTGGTTCAGAAGGTTCGACGTTAAGATCGACGTCAACTGGCCCGTGGCTATCCAGTTTCCCGTTGAATTGGTTCCCGCGCCACCCGGAGGCTGGGCACCTTGGAACGAGTTGTCCTGCAGGGCCCTGTCGTAGAAACCCTTGAGCGCCAATCTCTCTTTGGACGAAAACACATAGTCCAAATTGAGCAAGGCTTGACTGGCGTTGTAGGTTGCGGGGTCGGAAAAAGACGCGCTGCCAACCCCAGTTGGCAGTATAAGCTGAGGACTAGGTATGACGTACTGGCCGTCGGACAACTTGGCATTCAGTAGACCGAGGGCAACGGGACTAATGTTCGAGCCGTCGCAAGCGACGGAATCCAGTACGGGGTTAAAAGCAGAGAAAGCCGCATGAGAATATGCATAACCGATACTGCCAGGTGGGTTATCGGTAGGGCAGAATTCGGTGCCGAGCGTTGCCGCAGTCCGATCGTCCGTGAGTTGCGGAGGCAGGCTGATGGTTGAGAAGCCGTTACTGGCGACCCCGTTGACTTGGCGCGTGCCTTCGTAAGAACCGAAGAAATATAGCTTCTGCTTGATAATCGGCCCTCCGATTTGGCCGCCGAACTGGTTCTGCTTCAATTCTCCGCGAGGCAAATCGGCTTCCTTCTGAAAAAAGCCATTCGCGTTGAATATGTCGTTGCGATTGAACTCGTAGAGGCCCCCATGGAAAGAGTCCGTTCCCGTCTTCGTGACAATGTCCACGTTCGCGCCGCCGCTGCGCCCATACTCCGCGTCGTACTGCGAAGTTTGAACGTTGAATTCTTCGATGGAGTCGGGGTTGGCGATGGGAGGCGCACCAAACAGACCGCCAAACGGATCTGTCGTTGCACCGGTCATGAAAGTCGTGATATCCACGCCATCCATCTCGTAATTGTTACTTACATCGCCCGTACCATTAACGTACATATTCTGATTACCGGCGCCCACCTGAGTAGCGTTATTCACACTGGCCGAGACCCCGGAAGAAAGGTCCAAAATCTGGGTGAAATTGCGAGTGGCTAATGGGAGCTGAGTGAGAGCTCGTTCGCCAACCACGCCACCCACCGTTGAGCTTTGGGTTTGAAGCAACTGCACGTTGGCATTGACGGTGACATGTTGTGTTTGCGCACCAATCTGCAGAGCCTGCTTCAAGACGTGAGTTTCGCTAACAGTGACTGTCGCGGATGGAATGGTGAAAGTTTTGAAACCGGGAGCGCTTATCTCCACCTCATAGTTTCCAACCGCCAGAAGGTCAAACGTACAACTGCCCACGGCCCCCGTGTTGAGCGTGCGCATTTCGCCCGCGGGACTTGTGATCGTTACTCGGGCGTTTGCAATTGCCCCTCCGCTTGAGTCGGTGACAGTCACAGTGAGAGCGCCCGTGCTTGCCGTTTGGGCCTCCACGGGAAGCATGAATGCTCCCATCACCAGGCACAACACCGCGATTGTAGCTCCAAATCTCATCAACGTCCCCCTTTGGGTAGCTAGATGGCGAATCATCACGCGCCGCGCTATACGCAAATTGGCTGCTGCACTCTCCATCATGTTGCGGCCTCCTCGAAAAAACCTTCCTCACGACCAACCTTAAAACCGCGTGGCCTTGTGCATGCGAAACAAGGCCACGGGATTGGGTGGGTGGGGGATAGGGGGTACAAACTAAACCTTTCAGGGCCGCTGCGGCTTAACCCGAAAACCCCTTGTCAGCTGTCCGGGCCCTTGTCGGTCTGGCGCTTATGCCAGACTCGATCACGATTTTTCCCGCCCCCCGGCCACGCTCTTTAACCGGCCTGCCCTTTTGCTCCCGACGCGGCATATTCCTCCCAGCGAAACGGCGACGCGCATACAGGAATACAACCAGCCGCCGCTTTTAGCACGCCAGAAAGTTCTTGTCAAGACAAACTATGCTCCCACGCGCCGTCGCCAAGCGCACTTCGCCGAGAGGCCTGCGATGATCCTCCCGAACGGCCAATTTGGCCAAGACACGCAACGAATGGAATCGACTTCCCACAGCGGTATAACTAGCAGGCCTAACTAGATGGATCAGCAGTTGGAACGGTCACGCGTGGCTCGCAATGCCGATTCGATATTGACACGCTCAAGGTATTAGGTTATGTATTTCCCCTCGCCACAGCGAAATGGCGTTTCGATAGGCAGAACAGTGAGTTCCCGGCCGTCGTCCGAGTGGAGAATGAAAATAATGTTGGCGTAGTTTCGAAATTCGTTATGTATCCGATATTCTCCCTCGCCGCGAAATCGAAAGCCATGCAACGTCGCTGTAGCTTGTGATGCTGAAGCGTTGTGGAGTGTCCCTCTTCCGTTCGCGGCGTACATTAACGGGTCTGCCTGACCTTGTGAAATAGGAGGTTGTATGAGCAGCACGAAGAAGTCCGACAGTGCCGCCGGACACGCAAACAGTGGCCGGCGCGAGTTTATGAAAGAGGCGACCGCAGCCGGTTTTCTTGGCGCCGCGGGATTGGCATCCGCGCTAGCTACGCCGCGGGCATTGCCCGCCGGCCAACAATCTCGGCAAAACACGAGCCAATCGCAGACCGATGTCACGGATTGCCGGTCGACCAAGTCATTTCAAAACTCCGTACCGGATTCCATGAAGATCCTGTCGCAGTATTTCCAGGCCGTAAGTGAGCGGAACATCGATGGAATGGCTCAATTGATGCATTTCCCTTTTCTCACGCACGAAGGCCCGCAAGCGCAGCTTGTTGAGAACCGTGAACAGTTGATTTCAAGTCCGCCGCTTTCCATGAATGTGACCGGAAAAGGAGATAGCAAGATAGTTCCAGGCGCATACGATATTTTGGATTTCGTCCAGGTACACATCTACAGCCCGGTAGGAGTTGGCGCATCGCTCGAGTACAGCCGCTTCGATCCCCGCGGGCACAAGATGTTCACCTGCCACGGCCTGTATGGCGTCACCAACAATGACGGGAAATCGGGAATCGAATGGGTTTCGACCATCTTCAAGCCCGCGAATCAGGTCGGCCGGGATCAATCGTACAACGATCCGATTATCAGTACGGCACTGCACGAAAGTCACCGGAACCACGTCATGGGGCGCAAATATAATAATTTGGCGGAATTGCGTCAGAGCGTTTTCGACCCTTATCCGCATGGCTCGCTCTCTTTGGGGCCGACACTTGTGCGCGACGCAACGGGCAAAGCCAGACGGGAATATCAAATCGAGGGCGTAAAGACTCGACTGCGTTATTCGAAAGGTGACACGCGCGAGGAAATGGACAAACAGACGTTCGGCCAGGCTCAATTTGCCAAAACGTCCGGAGCCCGCGTTGGTGGATGGGCGCTGTCCATTGAGATTCCAGATACGCGCGTATTGTACGCGTCCGCGGAAAAAGGACATTTTTACTCAGGCTATTATCGCTACACGGACGACGGCACCGTGATCTCCGAGTATCGCTACTTGGGCGCATTGGTGAACTGGGACGGACGCTGGTACGGAAACGATATATCGAGAACCATCGGCCAGGTTCTTTACCACGATCACTCGAACGACGTTCGTTCCTGACGGTCCGACTAAGAATCCGGGCCGTTTCTGGCCAGCTGCAGCCTGAGACGCACTATTTGCCAATGTCTCGACGTACCGCGGAATGAAGGCTGCTTACAAATTGGGCGCTCCGGTGATCTCTCAAGAGGTTATATACGGTCGAGTAAGTCGGCGATTTCTTCCGCTGCTCTTTACGTGCTATCTCTTCAATTACGTCGACCGCACCAATATAGGTTTTGCCCAGCTTCAGATGAGGGGAGATCTTGGGCTCAGCGCAATGGCCTACGGTCTCGGCGCAGGGATTTTCTTTGTCAGCTATTCGTTGTTCGCGGTTCCCAGTAACTTGCTGATGATCAGGATTGGGGCACGCAAAACGATTTTTAGCTGCCTGTTTCTGTGGGGCCTGACTTCTTCGGCCACCATGCTGGTTCGCACGCCGGCCGAATTTTACGCAGCTCGCCTGCTGCTCGGGGTGGTTGAGGCCGGATTCTTTCCTGGCATCATTTTCTACTTCACTCAGTGGTATCCCTCTGATCGCCGGGCAAATGTGACCGGAATCTTTCAGTCGGCGACGGTCGTGGCCGGAATCGTGTCAGGGCTGATGTCGGGCGCTCTGATGACTTACCTCAACGGCCTTTGGACACTGCGCGGATGGCAGTGGATGTTCTTACTCGAAGGTATTCCCAGCCTCGCAATGGGAATTCTCGTTCTCCTGTTTCTGGACGACTCACCGCAGCAGGCGGCTTGGCTCTCGAATGACGAAAAAGCGGTGATTCTTGACGCTCTGTCTAACGATCGTGCCACTAGCGCGGGACGCCATACGTTTCGCGAGGCACTCGGCGACTGGCGCGTTTACTTTCTGGGCTTCATTTTTTTCTCTGCCGTGATCGGTACGTACGCGTTGGCGTTCTGGCAACCGATAATGATCCGCGATTTCAATGTGTCGAGTGTCATGCGCATCGGCATCTACTCCACCATCCCAGCGGCTGCCGCGGTCGTGGCAAAAATCTGGATCGGTCATCACTCGGACAAGCATCGTGAATTGCGCTGGCATTTCGCCGCCCCGGCGCTCGCCGGTGCCGTTGGTATGTTGCTGATCCCGCTCATATCTCGAAATCCTGCGGTAGGCATTGCATGCCTGGCGCTCGCCATGGCGGGCGTGCACGGTTGTATTCCCGTTTTCTGGTCGATACCGGGTCTGTATTTTTCGGGAACAGCGGCTGCCGGAGGAATCGCGCTAATCAGCACCCTGGGTAATTTTGCAGGTGCTGTTGGTCCTGTTTTGCTCGGTTACGCCAAAAACGAAACGGGAACGTTCAATGGTGGGATGTACACGATGAGCGCTCTTTTGCTGATCGCTGCAGTTCTTACGGTAACTGTAGTTTCGAAGGGACCGGCCGCGGTTTTGCGCGACACCGCTGTGGAGTCGGAACCCTGAAACGAATATCACCGCTCAACGGATAAGAGAGTATGAGTACAGATCCTTCGACCGCGTGCATTGGCAAAGCTCATGGGGGAACTGCACAAGTAAGTGCGGCGCCTTCGGCCGAGCTGACGACCAGGAGGAACGGCGGTATCGTCCTATGAAAACGTCCCAAGTGATTGCCAAGTATCTAACGGCCGCACACATCGAGTTCGTATTCGGATATCCGGGCGATCCAACAGTGGAGTTGTTGGAGGCCCTGCGCCAAGACGATGTTCGATTTGTACTTGGTTCTCGTGAGGGCACGACGGGCCTGATGGCAGAGGCTTATGGCCAGCTCACAGGACGGCCGGGGGTCTGCGTATCCACGCTGGGACCGGGCTCATCAAACCTCGTTAACGCCGTGGCCAGCGCGTATCTCGACCGTGTTCCGATGATCGCGATTTCGGGCCAGATCGAAAGCCGACGCGAACCATACTTTACGCATCAAGTGATCGACCACGCCCGCGTTTTCCCTCCGATCTCAAAATGGGCGACATCTATTCAACCGGAGACCGTCGGCACGATCATGCGCAAAGCTTTGCGAGTGGCCATGGCTGAGCGCCCCGGTCCTGTTCATCTATCCACCCCCGGCAACGTGATAGGAGCTGAAGCGATTGACGATCAGATCGCGCTGCCGCCGATCTCTCCACAACGTGGCATTCAAGTTTTTTCCCGCCAAGGCGCACACCGAGATCCAGTCGAACGCATTCGGACTTCTCGTCGCCCGATAATCCTCGCAGGAATGTCGGCGGCCTGGAGTCAGGCTGGCGAATCCATCGTCAAACTCTCCGAGGCGCTAGGCTGCCCGGTTGTGGTTTCCCCGATGGCCAAAGGTATTATTCCCGAAGAACATCCGTTCTATGCCGGCACCTTAGACATGGCCTGCAATGGCTACATATGGGAATTCTTGCGGCGGGCTGATTTGCTTCTCACCATCGGTTTCGACGCCGTTGAACTCATTAAGCCGTGGACCCTGAACGTGAACAACATTCATATCGATACGGTAGCGAACACCGACCAGATCTACGAGGCAGAAACTGAAATCATCGGCGACATATCAGCCATTCTCCACGATATTTCCGAATCTGCCGGCAAATCGGAGCGTTGGTCAGCAGCTGAAATGTCGGAGCATCGAAGCAAATTATCGAAATTGTATTACCAAGGTCGCGTGCGAGGTCGTCTAAATCCAACGGACGTAATCGACGTCGTGCGCCAAGCGGTGCCGCATGACGCCATCATCTCCACCGACGTCGGTTCCCACAAACTGCTCGTGGGGCAGGGCTGGACCACCTACGAACCCGGCACCGTGCTGATGACCAATGGCTTGTCATCTATGGGTTATGCGCTACCAGCCAGCATTACGGCGAAGCTAGTACATCCTCGCACGCCCGTGGTATGTTTTGTTGGAGACGGAGGTTTGGCGATGACACAAGCCGAGCTCCGTACCGCTGCATCGCTCAAACGCAATCCGCTGATTATCGTTTTCTGTGATAACTCCCTGAATCGCATTGAATTAAAACAACGCGCCAAGAATTATCCGAGTTTTGGCACCATCTTTGACTCCTGTGACTACGTTGCGCTCGCTCGTTCCATGGGCTGTGAAGGAGTTTCCGTCGACAGTTCCCAATATCTTGAATCAGTGCTGGCCGAGTCACATCCGGCCGATCGCCCCTTGCTTGTAGCCGCGGAAATAGACCCGAGCCAGTACGCCGCACAATTTTGAGGAGACGGATGTGGCAATAGAGCTAATGCGTGAATGTGGTTTGCTTATAGACGGCAAATGGCGAACGACCAGTGACCGCAAACCGGTGTCCGACAAATTCACTGGCGATCCAGTAGGTGACGTCTCGCTGGCGTCTTCAGCCGACGTGGATTTCGCCGTAAGCTCCGCGAATCGTGCTTTTCTGCATGGCGCTCCTCCTCCGTACGAACGATCCGAAATCCTCTTGCGCGCCGCGAGCCTCGTCGAGGAAAACAAGGACACGTTTGCCGCAACTATGATCGCGGAAACAGGCTTTACGCTGAGCGATGTGGCTAACGAAATAGAGCGCTGCAAACAGACGTTGCAGGCTTCAGCGGAAGAGGCAAAACGGCTGGTAGGCGAAGTCGTGCCGATATCTGGAGCTCCGGGCCAGCAGAACCGCATTGCTTTTACAATCCGGCAACCCTGCGGAGTCGTTCTGGCGATCACGCCCTTTAACTCGCCGCTGAACACGGTAACGCATAAGATCGCCCCGGCAATCGCCTCCGGAAACTCCGTAGTCCTGAAACCATCCACCTACACGCCTCTTACGGCAGGTCTACTTTGCCAGGTTTTCCTCGAGGCTGGCCTGCCTTCCACGCTGCTGTCGCTTGTTCATGGTGCGGGCAACACGGTAGGACAAGCGTTGGCGGCACACGAACTGGTCCGGTTTATAGCCTTTACCGGAAGCACGTCTGTGGGTCTCTCATTGCAACTAGCCTCGGGTCTCAGACGAACCCAAATGGAATTGGGCAGCATCGCCTGCACGATCGCCTGTGCCGACGCCGATCTCGGAATCGCCATGCCTCGTGTGTTGAGCGCGTCCTTCCGCAAAGCGGGGCAGGTATGCACCTCGATTCAGCGACTCTACGTTGCGCGATCGAGAATGGATGAGGTGAAAGCCGCGCTACTGGGCTTAGTTCGCAACGCAAAAGTGGGAGACCCACGGCAAAAGGATACCTTCGTAGGGCCGATGATTGACCAACGTGAAGCGGAGCGGGCGCTGACGTGGTGTGACGACGCGGTATCGGCTGGTGCCAAACGCCTGGCTGGTGGCACGAGAGAGAGAAGCTTAATGTGGCCAACGGTTCTCGCTAACGTTCCCTCTCAAGCTCGTGTCCTCAACGAAGAGATATTTGCCCCGGTCGTCGTGATGATTCCCTTCGATGAACTCGAAACCGTGATCGCCGATATCAATTCTATGCAGTATGGATTGGCTTCCGGAATCTTCACGAAATCGATTGATAAGGCCTTTAAGGCAGCTCGAGCGCTGCGTGTCGGCAGTGTCCATATCAACGAAACGAGCAGTAGCCGCGTTGACGTCATGCCTTACGGCGGGGTCAAGGACAGCGGTTTCGGACATGAGGGGCCAAAATACGCCATGCGGGAGATGACCGAGGAGCGTTTGATCACTTTGAGTCTTGAGGGGGCCTGAGAGACCAGGTGACATCGCAGAGGCAATCTGCGCAAGCGTTAAGATGACTCAAGCAGATAAACCCAGCCCTCACCGAGTGGTCAAAAGCGATCGGCAGCCTGTTGCAACGCGTGAGCCGGGAACGCTCGTGCTCCTGCCGTCAGGCCTGCTCGCAATGGGAATGTTAGGGTTATTGCGATTTCTTGCCTCAGACAGGCGCGATCTCGGCACAAGCTTTCTTAAGACTTCGTAAGTTGACAACACGACTGGCAACGCCATCATACTCGCGAGGATGTCCCCGATTTAGTTGAAGGTTGGTAGGCGGCGGTTGGCGCCGATTCGATAGAATCTGGTTGCTCAAACGCAGAAAACCGAAAGGAGCCTACCGCCGTGAAGAGACCTTATCACATCGTGACCCGCGCTGCGCGGGAGTCGGCCGCAGTGATCGAGCAATTCTGCCGCACCAATGGGCAGATCCTTCTGCCCCTCCTGAACCTGATCGAGAACGCCAGTCAGGTCGTAGAAACCGTGATCCATGAAATTGGGCACCAAACTCTGGAACAAATTCTGGTCTTGAGCGCCGAGCAAGTAGCCGGCCCGCGCACGCCGGGCAAGGCCAGTGGAGATATCCGCTACCACGGATCGCAGTCTGGCCCCGTGCAGCTGGCGGATCGGAAGTTACACGTGAAGCGACCCCGTCTGCGACATAAAACGGAAGGCGAAGTGAAGATTCCCGCCTATGAGCGGCTGCGCCAAGATCGCGGTCTTGGCCAGCATCTGCTGGGCGCTCTGCTGCGCGGCATCTCCACCCGGGAATACCGGGAAGTTTTGCCACAAATGGCGGAGACGGTGGGAGTCTCACGCAGCGCCGTTAGCCGCCAGGCCATCGAGGCCAGCGTCGAACAGCTCCAGCAATTACAGGAACGGCGTTGGGAGAACGTCGAGATTCTGGTGATCTACATCGACGGTCAGCGCTTCGCCGCACATCACATCCTCAGCGCGGTGGGCGTGGACCGCGCAGGGAAGAAGCACATTCTGGGGATCGAGCCGGGAGCGACGGAGAACGCTGCGTCGGTCAAACGCTTAATAACGCGCCTGCGGGATCACGGCTTGGCCACCGACTGCCAGTACCTGTTCGTCATCGATGGAGCCAAAGCATTGCGTGCGGCGATCGAGGAGGTGTTCGGAACCGAGCAGCCGGTGCAACGCTGCCGCAATCACAAAGTGCGCAACGTCCTCGACGAGTTGCCGAGAGAGCAGCATGGTCAAGCGTTGAATCTGATGCGAGCGGCCTGGAAGGTGAAAACCGCCGAGGAAGGAGAAAAACGACTGGAGCAACTGGCGCGGTTCCTGGAGCGGGAATATGAATCAGCCGCGCGCAGCCTGCGCGAGGGAATGCCGGAGATGTTCACTTTGCAACGGTTGCAGATTCCCGCGTCCCTGCATAAATGCTTGGCGACGACCAACGTCATCGAGAGTCCGCAGAGCGGCGTGGAGCGACGCACGCACAACGTCACGCGCTGGCGGGATGCCGACATGGTCGAGCGTTGGGTGGCTTCGGCGTGGCTGCTGACCGAAAAACACTTCCGGCGAATTGATGGCCACGCCGATCTCTGGGCGCTGGCCGCCATTCTCGGCCGCCAGGACAAATCAAATACTCAAACTTCGAAGGAGAGAGTAGCGTAAGATGAATTAGCCGCCGCTGCTAACCTTCAACTACGACCGAGACACCCTCAGCGCGACCGCTCGACCTGACTAGCTTTCTGCGCACTGCGATTGGGTTGGCGAAAGCACTCGGTCAGGTCCATCAGCGCGGCCTCATACATAAGGATATTAAGCCTGCGAATGTCTTCGTCGATGATACCGGCAACGCGTGGCTCACTGGATTCGGAATTGCGTCCCAACTGCCGCACGAGCGCCAGTCTCCCGAGGCTCCCGAATTCATCGCGGGAACACTCGCTTACATGGCGCCGGAACAAACCGGACGGATGAATCGCTCCATCGATTCTCGAAGTGATCTTTACTCTCTGGGTGTCACGCTGTACGAAATGTTGACTGGGAGTCTCCCTTTCGCCGCTTCCGATCCGATGGAATGGGTGCATTGCCACATTGCGAGACAACCCGCTGCTCCCAGCGAGCGGTTACCGAACGTTCCAGCGGCTGTCTCCGCTATCACGATGAAGCTACTCTCGAAGACAGCTGAGGGGCGCTATCAGACGGCAGGGGGAGTTGAGCGCGATCTACTGCGTTGCCTGTCGCAATGGGAGTCACGAGGGTCCATTGACCTTTTCACTCTCGGCGCTCAGGACACTCCGGACCGCCTGATGATCGCCGAGAAACTGTACGGGAGAGACCGCGAGGTGGACGCCCTGCTCACGGCGTTCGATCGGATTGTCGCGGGCGACCGGCCAGAGCTGGTGCTCGTGTCCGGATACTCCGGTATCTGCAAGTCCGCCGTTGTGAACGAACTTCACAAGCCGCTCGTCCCTCCGCGAGGCCTGTTTGCATCTGGCAAATTCGACCAGTACAAGCGTGACATTCCGTATGCGACGTTGGCGCAGGCGTTCCAAAGCCTTGTCCGGCCACTCCTCAGTAGGGGCGAAGACGAATTATGCAAGTGGCGTAATGCGCTTCGCGAGGCGCTGGACCCGAATGGGCTGCTCATCGTCGAACTCGTCCCGGAATTGAAGCATGTCATTGGCGAACAGCCACCTGTTTCTGAACTTCCGCCGACGGAAGCACAGCAACGGTTTCAGTTGGTCTTTCGTCGGTTCATCGGCGTATTCGCAACGCCAGAGCATACGCTCGCGCTGTTCCTCGACGACTTGCAGTGGCTGGATGCCGCTACGCTCGACTTGCTCGAAGATTTATTGACCCGCGATGATCGGCGGCACTTATTGCTCATCGGCGCGTACCGTGACAACGAGGTTAGCGCAACGCATCCGCTGGTGCGCAAGCTCGATGCGATCCGTCAGGCCGGAGCGGCGGTGGAGGATATCGTTCTGACACCGCTCGGTGAGGACGATCTGCATCAATTGCTGGTGGACTCTCTGCGCTGCGAACCAGGACGCGCCGCTGCGCTCGCGAAATTGATTCATGACAAGACAACAGGCAATCCCTTCTTCGCTATCCAGTTCATTTCCACGCTTGCAGAGGAAGGCTTGCTCAGATTCGACTACGGTGAAGGCCGTTGGGAATGGGACCTGAATCGCATTCACGCCAAAGGTTACACCGACAACGTGGTCGAGCTCATGGTCGGAAAGTTAAACCGACTGCCAGCAGACACGCAGGAGGCACTCAAGCAGTTCGCGAGCATCGGAAACAGCGCCGGGTTCGACGTCCTGGCGATGGCTCATGAAAAGTCGCTCGAGGAACTTCACCAACTCTTTTGGGAAGGGGTACGGACTGGACTAATCTCCCGCTCGGACGATTCCTACCGCTTTCTGCACGACCGCGTGCAGGAAGCCGCGTACTCGCTGACTCCGAAGGAACAACGTGCCGAGGCTCACCTGCGCATCGGAATGCTCCTCGCCGAGCACACACCCGCTGAAAGACGTGAGGAGGCGATATTCGAGATCGTCAATCAACTGAACCGGGGCTCCCATCTCATCACCTCTGTTGAGGATCGCGAGCGCGTCGCAGACCTGAATCTGATCGCGGGCCGACGCGCGAAACTCTCGACGGCATACGACTCGGCGCTCAAGTATCTCAGGGCCGGCAGAGCCCTCCTGACAGAAGAGACTTGGGAATGCAATTACCGACTCATCTTTTCCATCGAGTATCTGATGGCCGAGTGCGAACTGCTGACCGCGGACAAGGGCGCGGCCGAGAGTCGACTGTCATCGTTGGCGCAGCGCGCAACAAATCGCCATGACTTCTGTGTGGCCACGCGTTTGCGACTCACGCTGTACACCACTTTGGATCGGAGTGACCTCGCGGTGGACGTGTTCCTAGACTGGCTCCGCCGCGACGGCACGGTGTGGTCGAATCACCCGACGCGCGAAGACGTGATGCGCGAATACGAACGCATCTGGGTTTTGCTCGGGCGCAACGCGATCGAAGAGCTCGTCGACCTGCCACTGATCACGAACCCGGATGTCCTCGACACGCTGGATGTCTTCACGGAGATCATGACGCCTTCACAGCTTTTCGACGAACACCTCAGCACTTGCTCGTTCGCCACGCTACTGCAACACCCCGCTTCCCCGGTCAGCCATTTTGTCGTCAGCAGCATCGTCCGCCGTGCGCTAATGGGATTGGCCGCAGGCGCTACGGTCGTCGCGATTATCATGAGTCCTTGGGGCAAGCAATCCGGCGGCCATTTCAATCCGGCTATGACGGTTGCGTTCTACCGTCTAGGAAAAATCGCCCGATGGGATGCCTCATTTTACGGAGTCGCCCAATTCTTGGGTGCTATTAGCGGTGTTGCGATGGCCACCCTCCTACTCAGAGGCGCTCCCGGGGACGGTGCCGTTCGTTATGCAGTCACTGCCGGAGTATACGGGTGGGCGGTCGCCTTTGCAGCGGAGCTGGCCATTTCGTTTCTCCTCATGATCACGGTTTTGCTTGTGACGAATCATCAAAGGTTGGCGCCGTACACTCCGTATTTTGTTGGCTCGCTTTATGCGGTGAACATCACGTTTGAGACTCCTCTGTCCGGCATGAGCATGAACCCTGCGCGAACGTTTGGTCCCGCTGCTTACTCGGGCTATTGGCACTCTCTCTGGATCTACTTTGTTGCGCCCACCCTGGGAATGCTGGCCGCCGCTGCAATTTTTCTTCGGGCTCGGCACGGCAAGCCCGCGTACTGCGCCAAGCTGCGCCACGCCAACAACAAGCGATGTATATTCAATCACGGCCCCTTAGAGCGACGCGCAGCGTCTGAAGGGTCAAATGAAAAACCGCACCTTTGAGGTCGGATTCCATGGACAATTGGCGCCCTTTTTGTTTTGCAGCTCACTTCAGTCCGCGATTTCAGTCCCTCAATTTTCTAACCAAATGTGAAGTCTAATGCGCAAGGTCCGGTCAGGAATTCCTTCGAGCATGTATTCCGCGAGAGCAGGCGCGTCCCCTGTGCCAAAAGTGTGCCAGAATGCGATGTTTTTTGGCCTCTTGGGGTTAGCTTCGAGCGAAAAGCAGATTCCCTAAATTGTTGAAAACACAGAGAAGTCGAAGTAGTTGATGGAGCTGTTGGAGTCGGATAGTGCGCGCCCAAGGCAGGCGCGCTACCAGGCTGCGCTACGCCCCGACATGAAGTTGCGCAGCGATTATACGCGACTTGCCGCCGCGGTTGGTGTTCCAACAGGCGAATTGACCGCCTCAAAAGGCGTCAAAAGTCGTGTCCATTGGAATTCTTCGGACCATTACCCTGCCGTGAAGCTAGACGAGTATTGAGACGTATTCTGTCCACTTCGCGGTTGATCCTCTCCCGAGCTTGCGAGCGTCACGCCCATGATCTTAGGTTGTCCATGTGGGCACGAGCGATAAGCCGCTTGTAGCTGACGATGAGATCATTCGCAGTGGCGGCGCCCGGAGCGGTGATCTGACCACGTGTGTTGATGTCGTTGATGGTTTCGAGCACCGCAACCTAACGCACTCCGGGCTCGCTGAGCACATGGCGATCGAAGCGCGCAAGGGCACCGACTCCTCTCCGCCACCGAGAACCTGATTGCCGGAGATACCCGCGTTGCGTCCGTCCTACGTACCGGATGTCTTCACGGCCAAGAATCCCTGTCCGCGCAACCACTGTTCGAGTAGTAACGGCCACAAATCCAGAGAGGGGTCGCCCATGCCAAGACCGGAGCCATGGTGTCCATGGACAAACAGGTGCATCTCAACCGGCACACCGGCGGCGACTAAGGCGTCGTAGAAATCTACGCTCGCTTGCACCACCGGAACAACTTCGTCGTCTGACGTGGAGTAGATAAATGTTGGCGGAGTATGCGCGGTTACGTGGAGCGCCGGCGTGTAAGCTTTCTCAAATCGCTTACAGTCCGCCGCCGGAACTACCTTGAGAACCGAGCAATACGTGATCTTTCCCTGGTCGTTTGGCTCCATGGCGTTCAGCCATGGGTAACCGAGAACCATGAAATCCGGCCGATCGCTAACACGATCGACAGGATCGGAGGATTTGGCATCGCCGGCATCAAACAGCGTCCCGGCCGTGGCCGCCAAGTGTCCGCCGGCTGAGAAGCCTATGATGCCAATTCGATCAACGGAAATGTGGTACTTCGAAGCGTTGTAACGCACCAGACGGATTGCTCTCTGCGCGTCTTCGAGAGGCACGGGATAGAGATTCGTTGGACCGAGACGATACCTGAGCACGAAGGCAGTCACCCCACGCGCCGCGAACCAATCAGCGACTTGCCGGCCCTCAAGATTGCTGGCCAGCATCACGTATGCTCCACCGGGCGCCACGATAACCGCGGTGCCGTTCGACTTCGACGGCGCGAAAACGGTCAGCGTGGGAACGACAGTTGGAGAACCCTTGGAACCAGGGATATGACCGCTCCATATCGGGATAGTCGTAATGCCCAGTTCCGGATCAAGTGGCAGCGAGCCATTAGACTGCGCCGCTGCGACCGAAAAGATTGCCGTTCCCAGAGTTCCCACCAGCAACAGTGCCGCGATCGTCCACCATTTCATCTCGTTTTCTCCCGAAAGACTCAAATCTCGCAGGGCACTACTTTAAAGTACATTCTCGATAAATATTCAACTCTTTCCAAGCTTCAGCCCTGATGCTGTCTGTTTCAACGCGAACTTTCCAAAGAGGACAATTTCCGTGATGCCGGCGAACGCGAAACTCCTGCGCGATTCAGGTCGGAATGGCATACCAGAACTGGCGTGGACACTCGATAGAAGAATACACCTTATGCCCGATGGTGCCTGCGGCGTGAGTAGAACACAGTAAGGCGAATAAAGATTTGCAGGGAGCGCGGCAACTTCAATCGCTGCGCGGCTTAACGAATGGGTTGGGCCCTTATGACCGGTCCTCGGGCAAGTCCGACGATTCCTGGAGCCC
>JBOGMW010000176.1:0-4810 GCA_050746805.1 Candidatus Acidiferrales bacterium
TGGCGACTGCTGCACGGCTCGGCGCTTTCAAACGCAGTAGACATGATTCCCCCTTGCCACCCAAGGAAGACACACGCAAACCCGCATTGTACGCGGCGGATAACATTGCGCGCGATTACTTTTCGCAGTCGACGGAGCGCAACTCATTACGCGCAATACTTGCTGGAGACTGCGAATGGGGAGCGCGGCGGCCACAAACCACCGTCGCACTCCACGACAAAGAAGCTTCACTTGCTGGGGACAAGCACGTGCTGCGGATAGAGCAGCTTCACGTTTGACTGTTCGGTGCGGATGCTGATGGGGCGCAGATCGCCTTTTTCTTTCGAACTGGCCGGGGCTTCGAAGGTGATCCAATACTGGTTGTGAAGGATCGTGCTGAATTGCTGCAATAAGGGTTTGAACGAAACGGGCGTTGAAACACCTTGAAAGAAAGCATCTCCTCCGGAGTCGCTGGTAATTTGGCCCAAATTGCCTTGGGCGATCATGCCAAAAAAGCTCAGACCGAGACGGAGCGGGCCCACGTAGATGCTATGAACGATGACGCCGGATCTTTGAACGTTAGTTACGGCGGCGTCAAAGTACGGGTCCTGAACGCCAGGTTCCAGGCGGTCCAGGCCGCTGGTTAGTATTAAGACTTCGCGGCGCTGAGCACTGCGGTTCGCGGGCCACTTTTTAACGAGGTCGCTCAACGAAAGATAAATGCTGGGCGAAGAGCCAGCCCGAGGACCCAGCGGCAGGCGAAGTTTTTTAGCGACGGCATCATGATCGGTACTGAAGTTAGCAGCGGTCGTAACCGTGCCGTATCGGGCGTAGAAGATGCCCACTTCCGCATCGCTCGGCTGCTCCTCGATGAAATTTTTCAAATCCGGGAACTGTAAGCCGATCGCCCTGGGCGACACCGCATCGTCGATCAGCAATGCGAGTTGAAGCGCACCGTGGCTGCCCTTCGCGGGCTCCCATCCGGTGACGTTGAGCTTGTTCTTTCGGGAATACACACTGACGTCGTCTTTGGTAATTGGCGGCGGCGGGGCGTAATCAGGTCCGAGCGCGGTAACAACCGTGGCGACTGAAACGTTGGACTGAGCACGCGCGAGCGCGGGCAACGCCAGCAGAAAAACAATTAACACCCCGAGCGCGGTAGTGACTGAGCGGTTGCGACTGAACATGTGAGCGCCCTCCTTTATAGAGGATGCGGGCAGACAATTGGGAGATGCCAGGCCGTGGCCGGGTTTTCCGAAGGTAGCACGAGACTACGCAGCAGAGTGGGGCAGTAGACGCCAAGAGCTGATGCTCGTTCGAGTAAAGGGTAACGAGCCGCAATCCTCGTGCCTGAAAGTTGGAACTGCGCTAACGGGTGTTCCGCGCTGACGTCGCTGGCCGCTGGTAAAACTCATTAAACGCGCCGACATCGGGATCGCGGAACAGCGCCACACGATAGCCGGTGGACATCGTGACAATGCCGTCGGAAACCATCTGAATGCCGGCGCTCTTGAGGCGCGCGACGAAATCGTCGATGTCCGTGACTTCGAATCCCACACAGCCCACGCCGCTATCGGTAATTTTGTACGGAACGATCGGGCGGGGGCGATTTTCGTACTGAACGAACTCGAAACGCATGCGCGCGTCCCGGTCGTCGGCCAGCGGAAACATGGTGTTGATGATGCGCATCACGTTTCCGTGCGCGCCGACCGCGGAATCAAGAAAATCGCCCGCTATCCAGTTTCCTGTGGGCGGAACTTGCGCGCCAAGCAGCGCGCCATAATAACCTTCGGCTTTGTCGAGATTCACGATCACCAGCCCGATATGATTGAAGCCAGGAGGATTGCCTGGTCGAGCGGGACGGCCAGCCATCGCCGGAACCGCCGGGCTCTGGCCAGCGATTTCAACGTCCAGTCCATCGGGATCGGTGATGTAGGCGATGGTGCCTTTTGTTTGTCCCGGTGGGGCTATTAGTTTCCCGCCCCACGTTTCAGACCAAAGCATGTGGTTCGCTTTCAGCGTGGCCCAGAGCGCGTCGGCATCGGGGACGGTCAGATCGATGTGCGTCTGCGCGGGATACCAGGGCTTGCCGCGGGCAGCATCACGGCGCGGAACGCCGCGAAACTCGCGGAGATAGAGCGTGAATGGCTTTCGTTCGCCAAGGTTGCTATTGATCTGCAGCTTGGCCATCCGGGATTCAACGCCCTTGATCCCGTAGATTTGATTGAACACTTTGTCGACATGCCACGCGGGATTCACGCCGGGAACCTCGGAGAAGCCGAGAAGCTTGTAGAATTTCACCGAATTTTCAAGATTGGAGACCATGCGCGCCTCAAAGCCGATGCCGACCACATGCCCCTTGCTCATGTTGACGAACGATGGCATGGCAGGCGCCGCGTTCTGTGCTCGCGCCGGGCGCGCGACTGCGAATAGCAGCGCGCATGCGACGGCGCAACAGGCGACTCGCAAGAAAAAAGACAATCGGAATTGATCTGCACGATTCACGGGAATCCTCCTGTTGTTGCGCACACGTAAACGATCGCGCCTGCACGTGATCGAGTGTATGGATTTAGCACGCTTCAGATTTGGTGTCCAGAATTTTGGGGGCCCCTCCGAACGGAGCAGCAGCGCTCAGACACGCGGCGCTTGGCGCACCGCCGGGAAGCAATTCAATTTCCGCACGTCAGATCAAGAAATTGATAGCGTTGGACGGAGGCTGCGAGCCGGCCGCAGCGGCGCCGGAATCGAGCGCGGCGGACGGTTCGATCGCTTGCTGCAGGATTGTAAACGCGCTCTGCGCGGCAGAAAGATTTCCGGATTGCAGCGCCTGCGCAAGCGTGCCGAAATCCTGAGAGAGAGAACTGGTGGAAGCCGGCTGCGCGCCCTCCGCCGAGAAGTGATGATGGTGATGAAGTATCTGCGAAGTGCGCTGGCGAGTGCTTTGCTCGATGGCCGCAAAATCCTGGCGCGCGGCGGACAAATTTCCGGATTGCAGGTCCTGACCAAGCTGCTGAAATTCCTGCTGCGCTGATTGGCTGGGCGAGCTGCCGCTTGTGTTGGCCGCCCCGCTGCTTTGCATCGGCTGCGCGCCAAGTAAATTCAGAAGGCCTCCAGCCAAGATTCCCGTCAATGACATTTGCCACCTCTCTGCGTAAATTCTGAATCGTGTCGAATTGGAATGGCGGCGTTAACGATGCACGCACGCTGCCATCAGCGATGCATCGCGCTATAGCCACCACGCGTTAACAGCACGAGACTTGCCGCACTCATCGAATGGTGAGGGCAAGAGGTCGAACTGCGGCCGGCAAAAGAAGACAATCTCGATTCGCGAAGACGCGGCAAAATCTGCCGGGGCGGAGCAATTAATCCCGAGAGGTTGCGTTCAACGTGCCCTGCACCGTCCTCTGGTCCGAGCCTCGGCCGACCAACACAGTCAGAGTCCAGGGACCTTCGCGTGGCAAATCCACGGTGCCGGATTCGAGTAATTTCAGGCCGGAAGCTCCGGCTGTGGCCGGAGTAATGGCAAGCGCATCGCCCGCGAAGTTCGGATGACCGATGGCGAGGCTGACGGGCGCGTCCAGAATTGGCGCGCCGGAATCGCGGTCCTGCACCAGCACGGAAACGTCGCAAGGGCCGGCAGGAATCGGATCTGGCTCGGTGAGCACGGTGATGCGAAACGGCCCGGAAACTTGTTGCGCGCGGACGACATTGCCATCGGTATCGATCGAACTGGGAGCGAGATAGCCATATGCAAGCGCGGCGAGTGGAAGAACTAACGTGAGCGTGGCAAGGACCAGACGGCGAAAATTCGATTCCGACAATCGGGGGCCGCGCCGCACCGGAACTCGTTCAGCACGCCGGGGAGAAAGCAACTTGGCCACCAAGATAATCGCGGGAATCACGAATCCAAAGCCGCCAATAAACCACATCACTACGCCCGCGAGCACCTGGTCGTTCGCAGCGGAAATGGAGCCGAGGCGCGGGAAGGTCAAATACGGCGCATATAAAACTCGTCCGGAAAAAACGAGAAATGCGGACACGATGGTGTTCACAAGATCCGCGAGCAGCAGATAAACAGGAGCGGTCCAGCGCGGCCAGCGCTGGCGACTGGGCCACGGCTGCACTACCGGCCACCAGAACAAAATCGACGTGAAAAGAAACGAGGCATGCTCGACTTCGTGCCAGCCATCAGAGCGGAGCGCAAGATCGTATGGGCCCGGCATATGCCAGCCAACCATCGAAATCGAAAAAACCGCCCAGCAAAACGCGGGGTGAGTGATAGCTCGGAAAACGCGAGTAACAGGGGGCCACCGCAGAACAGGCGCGAGAACTTTGCGGGCCACCAGACGAGGCAATCCGCGCAGAAGCGGGATCATTGGATTGCCGAGAAGCACGAGCGGCGGAACGACCATCATCAGGATCATGTGTTGCGTCATATGATCGGTCAGCGAGAAAGAGTCGAAGGCGTCGATGGGAGAGGCGAGCGCGATTTGCAGAGCAGTGATGCCGCCGAGAAACGATAGCAACCGCCAAGCGGGAAAACGGCTGGGAATCACGCGCCGAAGCACCAGCCATCCGCGGACGTAAAGGAGCACAGATAGCAGATCGAGCGCCGTGATCCACGGAGGAAGTGACCAGGATGCGAGAACGGCCTGTTGTGGAGACATCATAGGTGCGTAAAAATGACCATCTGGAATGCAGCGGGCGTTGGCACGAGCAAGCGCGAGCTCCGCGCGGCTCAGCCGTGCGAGTCTTCTTCGCTCATGACGCCGGGCGATTCGACTCCAGCGCGCAACGAGAATGGATATTGCCACGTGGGCACGCGCACTTG
>JBOGMW010000177.1:0-2560 GCA_050746805.1 Candidatus Acidiferrales bacterium
CGCTACAACGGAACCCGCGGCTACTTGCACGCCATTGCGCTGGGGCGCGATTACTCTCCGGCCAAGGTTTTTGCCTACACCGCCGAACGGATCCGCGCGAAATCGCCGCACGCCGAATTCACCGCCATCACCGAAGTCGCGCCTTCCAGCGAAAATCGACGGCACGAATTCGTCATGCGCCTGTTTGAGGACCAGCACATCTCGATTCTTCCGCTCAGCGGCGTGGAAGCCTTCGCTGAATCCTTGCGCCCGCGCTTGGCCCCTCGCTGACCATTTTGTTGGCGAGCCAAACACGCATAGGTGTGGAACCGGGCTTCAACGCGTTAGCTTGACCCTAAAGTACAAATCGATCCGGCCATAAGCGAAGTGCGCTAGATCGCGGGTATTGAGCGTGCTACCCTCACGCGCTGGCTGACATCTTTAAGTGGGCCGATTTGATTCTTTGCTCCGATTTTGCTATGTTGCATTTTAGCAATTTCCCCGGAGTACGAAGGTGAAACGTCGTGCGGCGAAGGGCGCGCAGATCTCTCGCTTGCCACATAAGTCTATGACTAAAAAAGGCTTAGCTTCCAACGCAAAAGTCAAGGCAGCTCCCCCCGATCCCGACGCACAAGCCAAACAGCAGCAATTGAAGGGCTACGAAGAGGCGCTCAAGCAGTTCCAGCAGCAGAAATGGTCTCGCGCGAAGGAACTTTTTGAGCGCGTGGTGGAAGGTCCCGCGAAGGACTTGGCCGATCGCGCCCAGGTGCATTTGCGCGTCTGCACCCAGCGCATCGCGCCCGCCCCTGTAGCCACGCCGAAGTCCGCCGAGGACCACTACACGCAGGGCGTGGCACTAATGAACATGGGCCGGTGGGACGAGGCGCGCGACCACCTCGATCGAGCTCGCAAGGCTGCTCCAAAGGCCGATCATATCGTATACGCCATCGCCGCTCTCGACTGCCTTACCGGCGAAGCCGATGCCGCGATGGAAAATCTGAAACTGGCCATCCAACTGCGCCCGGAGAACCGCTACCACGCCCGCAATGACGAAGACTTTTCCTTCTTGCAGGAGGATCCTCGCTTCACCGAGTTGCTCTATCCGGAGCGGGATGGATCCGCTGGCTAGTTCTCCCGATTTTTCATGAGAGTGGTTCCAGAGAAGCGATTGCTGCCGCTTCGCGTCGTCGCTCTCGGAGGCGGCACCGGCCTCTCGGCCGTTCTCCGAGGACTGAAGCAACACATCGCAGAAAACGGCAGGTCCGATCCGCGCGCTCTCATCTCGGACCTCACCGCCGTAGTTACGGTCACCGACGATGGCGGGAGTTCCGGCCGGTTGCGCCGCGAATATCGCGTGCTTCCCCCCGGCGATATCCGCAACTGCCTGGTGGCCCTGTCACCGGCGCCCAACCTGCTCGGCAGTCTCTTTCAGTATCGCTTTCCCTCCGGTCGCGGTCTCGCCGGGCACAGTTTCGGCAATCTCTTCCTCACCGCGCTGACGAACATCACCGGCGATTTCCCCGGGGCCGTGCAGGTATCGGCGCAAGTCCTGGCCATTCGCGGGACGATTTATCCCTCCACAGCGCAAAACGTCACATTGGAGGCCGAACTTGCCGACGGCACGGTCGTTCCCGGCGAAACGAAAATTTCCAAATCTCGAAAGCCGATTGCACGCATCCACCTGGTTCCGCGCCGGGTTCGCCCGCTCCCCGAAGTGGTCCGTGCGATTCGCGCCGCCGACCTGATTCTGGTGGGTCCTGGCTCGCTGTACACCAGCATCCTTCCGAACCTGTTGGTCCCCGGCATTCTCGACGCGATGGTCAAGTCGCGCGCGGCCCGCGTCTACATCGCGAACCTCATGACCCAGCCCGGCGAAACCCGCCACTACACCATCGCGGACCACGTGCGTGCTATCTACGATCACACACGTCCGGGTCTCTTCGACTACGCGGTGATCAATCGAACGCCGGTGGTTCCGCGTCTGATGCGGCGCTATGCCGCGCAAGGCGCCGAGCCGGTCGATCCCGCCTATAGCGAGCTGGAGAAAATGGGACTTCGGTGCATATCGGGCGCGCTATTGCGGCAGGATGGAAAAGTCCGCCACCACGAAGCGCGCCTCACTAGACTTTTGATTGATTCGTTTATGCGCAGGGGAGTAAAACCGCGGAGCTAGTGGAGTTAGTTTCCGGGCGCGGCAGCATTGGGCGCCGTGTAACCTTCGCGCGCATACACGTCCACTTTCTGCTTCTTTCCTTTTTTGTTGCGCAGCAGCATCGGGTTGCCCTGATCGTCCACGATCTGCACCACGATCTTGTGGTACTTGCCGTCCTGTGGAGTGGACGGCGTAAATCCGAGGGTGTACTGGAAGCGCAGGAACTCCGCTACGGTGTTGAAAACGTCAGGCATTTCTGCCTCGAAGCGTGGGAAAAAAGCATAGCCGCCGGTCAAACGTGAAAAGGTTGTGAGCTGGTTTTTCGCCTGCAGGTAAGCGAGGTCGTTCCCCTGACTATACAAGTCCAGTACCTCACCCATGCCAACACAGTAGATGCTCACTTCGGTTTCCTTCAGCCGATCAAGAATC
>JBOGMW010000178.1:0-29720 GCA_050746805.1 Candidatus Acidiferrales bacterium
TCGCGGCGAAACCGATAGTGAAGGCAGCGCGGCTCAGGTGGTCTTTTTGGAAACGGACCCGGCGGCGCAGCTCGTGCGCGTGGTGATTCACGAATCGGGTAATGCGGTCACCGAATTCCGCTTCGGCGATTGGAAAGAAAATATTCCTCTCGCGGAAAACCTGTTTCATTTCCAGGCGCCGCCAGGAGTGTCGGTTGTCGACCAGTCCGCGCTCGCCAACGAGGTCTATTAGACCAGCCGTGTGAAGCTTCACAAGGCGGCTAAAAGCTCGCGAGAGGTCGCGACGGCCCCCAAAGGCCGAGGCGCCGGGATCGATCGCTTGAGAAGCCCCTGATGCAAATTCGGAGGTAGCGCGACCCGCGTGGAATGGCGTAATCCTTAATCCTGCAAGAAACTAGTCGCTTCGCGAAGAAACAAATCGAGTTGATCGTGATGCACCCAATGTCCTGCGCCCGGCACGCGCACCAGCCGATTATTGCGAATGGCGAGGCGCCTTGGATCATTCTCCGGGACTGGGAAAAAGCTCTCCAATCCCCAGAAAAGCAGCACTGGGCTCGAAATCTGTCCGTAGACATCGACCATATCTTCCACGCGATGGCCATACGGCGGAAAGAGCCGCGCAAAATTATCGAACTTCCATACCAGCGAGCCGTCCGATTCCCAATTCGTGCCGTGCAAGGTCAAATGTTGCGCCACCTCATCTGACAAATGTGGATTCGCTTCCTTCATGCGCGCCACGGCCGAAGCAATATCGGGATAGCTCTTCACCTGCCGCTTTTCCGCGTCGCGCACGGACTCGATCCATGCACGAATACGGTGCGATTGAGGATCGTGTACTGCATCTCCGAGCGTGAATCCTAATCCCTCAATCGAAACCGCTTTTCGCACGCGTTCGGGATACACGCCCGCATAATGCAATACGATTCCGCCGCCCAGCGAGTGGCCAACCAACCGGATAGGAAAGTCATCAATAATGTCTAGCAGCGCGGATAAATCCAACACGTGTTCCGCAATGCTGTACATCGCCCCGGGCGCCCAGGCGCTATTACCGTGCCCGCGCAGATCGAGGGCATAAACGTGATAGTGCTCTCGAAGCGTCCGCGCCACCCAGTCCCAGTTCCGGGCGTGATCCAGCCCGCCGTGAACCAGCACGAGCGCCGGTTTGGAGTCCCGTCCGTAATCCCAGAATTGAAGCTTCAGACGGTCGGAATAGAAGAAGTGGGAAATTGGTTCCATATGTTATCTGCGAGCCCTCGCTCCGCAGTTTAGGCGCGGTCAGCGGCGACTTTATCACACGCTCGCGGACCCGGTCGGTGGCGATGGCTGGTGGTTGTCGCATTCGATAGAGGAGCAGGGAAGTGACGGCGAGCAGCGTGCGCGTCGTTGTAACATGCTGTTCACGGTTTGTTTCGCGCGCATCCGTCAAGGGAATAAGAGGCGTATGCTAGTCTCTACCCAAGCGGCCGCCAGCAAAGGCGTGCTGGAAATTTGAGAATATGGCTGAATTCGTTTGCAAAGTGGGCGATGCAGCAGGTCGCGTTTTCGAGCAGCGCGAGTCTGCCCAGTCGGAAGAAGAAGCCAAGCAGAAGCTGATTGATAGCGGCTTTTACGTCTTCTCCGTCCGCAGTCATTTCAACGTGCAAGCGCTGATGGGGCGCGCCCGACCCGAGCGCGCGATCCGGTCGAATGATTTCCTTATATTCAATCAGCAATTCAACACCCTCATCAAAGCTGGCCTGCCTATTTTGAAGTCCTTGGATCTGCTTGCGGAGCGCGCCGCTGCTAGGCGTTTGCGGCCCATCCTGGCGGACGTGCGCAAAAGAGTTCGCGAAGGAGCCTTGCTTTCTGAAGCGCTTGCTCAGCAAGGTTCGTTTCCGCCCGTGTACGTGACCGTGATCACCGCCGGCGAGCGCAGCGGAAATTTGAGCGGAGTTCTCGATCAATACATCACGTATCTACGAGTCAGCACCGGCTTCCGCAGTCGCTTGGTCACCACGCTAATTTATCCGGCCGTACTGGTGATTACAGCCCTTTTGGTAGTCACCTACGTGGTTACTTCCGCGATGCCGCAGTTTGCAAGCCTGTACCACGATTTAGATGTTCCGCTGCCCACGCCGACGCGGATTTTACTTGGGCTAGCCATGCCGCTCCGCCACTACTTCTTGATTTTTCTGGCAGCTCTCGCCCTCGCAGTGGTTGTCGCGTTTCTGTGGTCGCGCTCGGAACGCGGGGCGATGGCGATTGAGCGGATCAAGCCGCATATTCCCGTGGTGGGTGGCATCTGGGTGAAGACGCAGGTTTCTCAGTTGCTGCGCACGCTTTCCACGCTGCTGACCGGTGGAACGCCTCTGGTTCCTGCCTTGATCACCTCCGCCTCGGCAATCAACAGCCGGCTCTTCGCCGGTGCGGTCGGGCAAGCTGCCGAACGGGTAAGGCAAGGCAAGTCGCTCCACGAGAGCCTCGTTCAAACGCAGTTGATGCCTGAGCTGGCGCTCGAAATGATCGAAGTTGGCGAGGCTTCTGGAGCTCTTTCATCCATGCTCACCAGCGTTGCCGAATTTTACGAGGAAGAGGTGGGTACCAGCCTGCAGCGAATCCTTACCTGGATTCCCATCGTCGTTTTGCTGGTGATGGCCGTTGTGGTAGGCTTCATTTTGATCTCGCTCTACCTGCCCATGTTCTCCCTCAACGTTGGTGGAGGCTAAAACGGTATGGCAACTGTCTCTAATAATCCTCCGGTACCCGGCGACGCCAATCAGGTGGCTGAGCGTGAACAAGCACGCCGCCTGGCGGAGCGCTATCGCTGCCCGTTCGTCGATCTTCGCGAGCAGCGGATCGACCCCGAGCTTTTCCGGAAAATCCCGGCGGAAATGATGTTTCGCTATAACTTCGTTCCGCTCGAATCGAATGATTCAACGCTGGTAGTGGCTCTCGTCGATCCCAGCCAATTGCCGATGATTGACGAACTTTCGCTGCTTCTCGACAAGCGCCTGCAAATCAAAGTAGCGACGGCTTCGCAAATCGGCGACCTGCTGAAGCGCACCGAGCAGTCGCAGCGCGTGCTCGACCAGGCCACCGAGGGCTTCACGCTGCAGGTGGTCCACGAAGAAGAGAGCGACGAGGACATCACTGTCGAAAAACTCACCGGCGAAGCGGGCATCAGCCCCGTTGTACGCTTGGTGGACACGATTATTTTTACCGCGCTTGAGCGCCGCGCCAGTGACATTCATATCGAAACGCGCAATTCCGAAGTAGTGGTCAAGTACCGCATTGATGGCGTTCTGCAATACGCCATGAAGCCGCTCGATAAGGAATGGCACGCCACCATTCTTTCGCGTGTGAAAGTGATGAGCGAGCTGGATATCGCCGAACGCCGCGTACCACAGGACGGTCGATTTCGCGTCGGTTACAAAGGTCGCGACGTCGATTTCCGCGTTTCCATCATGCCTTCAGTCCACGGAGAGGATGCCGTACTTCGCATTTTGGACAAGGAAACGCTCAGCGAGAAATTTCGCAACCTCACACTCGACGTGGTTGGCTTCGAGCCGGACGAAGTAGCGCGCTTTCGCCGCTACATTCACGAACCCTATGGAATGGTGCTCGTCACCGGCCCTACCGGTTCCGGCAAGACCACTACGCTTTATGCGGCCATCAACGAAATCAAGAACGATGAAGACAAAATCATCACCATCGAAGATCCGGTCGAATATCAGGTCCGCGGCATCACCCAGATTCCGGTTAACGAGAAGAAGGGCCTCACGTTTGCTCGCGGGCTTCGCTCCATTCTGCGCCACGATCCGGACAAAATAATGGTCGGCGAGATCCGCGACCAGGAAACAGCGCAGATCGCCATCAATTCGGCGCTCACCGGCCACTTGGTTTTCACCACCGTTCACGCTAACAACGTGACCGATGTAATTGGGCGCTTTATCAACATGGGCGTTGAGCCCTACAACTTTGTTTCCGCGCTCAATTGCATCATGGCGCAGCGGCTGGTCCGCGTGATCTGCGATAATTGCAAAAAGCGTGTTTCTTATTCCGCGGAGGAACTCCAGGAATCCGGACTCGATCCCGTCGAATGGGGAAAAATCCCTTTCTACGAAGGCGCCGGATGCCTGGAATGTTCGGGAAGTGGTTACCGCGGTCGCACCGCCATTACCGAGCTCCTCGACCTGTCCGATCGCATCCGCGAAATGATCATTGATCGCAGACCCACGTCTGAAATCAAGCGCTCCGCGCGCGCTGAGGGCATGACGTTTCTGCGCGAATCCGCGCTGAAGAAAGTTCGTCTTGGCGCCACCACGCTGCGCGAGATCAATAAGGTGACGTTCCTTGACTAGCGCGGCGCCCACGGCAGTTCTCGGCACGCCCTCCCGTCCGGGCTTTTTCGCCAGACTTGATAGTTGGCTCCATGCGATGCCGCATCCCTCGCTGGTTGCGGAAATCTCGTCCGGCCACGTGGCGGCGGCGCGTTGGGGCGCATCGCGTGGTGCGCTCGAAGCTTTCGCCGTGGAAGACTTGCCGGGAGGCAGCGTGATGCCTTCGCCGGTTGAGACCAACATCACGCAGCCGGAAGCTGTGCGCCAGGCGCTGCGCCGCATTTTCAGTAAAGTATCGCATCGCGGCGCGCCGCTGGCGCTCCTGATTCCCGATCCGGCATTGCGCGTTTTCGTGCTGCCGTTAGAAAACTTGCCGCGGAAAGCCGACGACGCTCTTCCGCTGCTTCGCTGGCGGCTGAAAAAAAGCGTGCCTTTTGACGTGGATGAAACCACGGTTTCCTGGATGCGCCAGGCCGGCCGGGACGGCAGCCTTGAAGTCGTCGCCGCCATCGCCCGCCATCGCATCGTGCGCGAATACGAAGAGCTTCTAGAATCCGTCGATGTGCGCCCCGGCGTGGTGCTAAGTTCCACGCTCGCCGTGTTGCCTCTTCTGGGATCATCGGGCGCCACGCTTCTCGCTCGCCTCTGTGGCACAACGCTCACGACCACAGTGGTTTTCGGCGAGTCTCTCTGCGTGTACCGCTCCACGGAATTGATGGGAGCAACGCGGCAATTCGATCCGCAGCTTGTACTCAACGAGGTCTTTCCTGCCGCGGCCTATTTCCAGGACACCTGGCGCCGCGAAATCGATCGCGCCTATCTGGCCGGTTTTGGCGAAAGCAGCAATCTATTTCGCGACGCTTTGGGGCGCGAGCTTAATATAGCGGTCGAATCCATCTCTACGGCGCCTCGAGCGAACGGACTGAATTCGCATGGCAAAGACTTGCTGCACCAGGGCCTCGATGGACTCGCGGGCTGGGCCATGAACGGAGGCTCGTAATCGAGCGTCTGGCAACATGAATCTACGTCTCAATCTCGCGACTTCTCCACAATCCAATAACCGCCCCTTCGTGGCGGGTTCGCTGCTCGGCGCCGCCGCCGCGTTGATCGCCCTGTTGCTGCTGGCGCACGCGGCCTATTCTTCGTGGCAAAACCAACGAGAGCTACGCGCCGAAAACAGCGCTTTGCAATCGCAAATTCGCGAAAGCCAGACGCAGCAGCAGGCGCTTGCGGCGTACTTTCGCAGCCCGCAGGCGAAACGTGTGCTTGACCGCTCGGAATTTCTGAACTCCCTGATTGATGAGCGCAGCTTCCCTTGGACCAGAATCTTCACCGATTTGGAGCACACGCTGCCTGCCGGCGTGCGCGTGGTCAGCATTTCTCCCAGCCTCCATAACGGCCGCGCCGAAGTCTCGCTACAGGTTGGCGCGCAAACTGGCGCGAGCGAGGTGCAATTTCTCAAAGCCATGGAAACTTCGAAGGCTTTCTCAGGGCTGGTGGTCAAGGATATCAAGCAGGCCGAAAAGCAAGGCGAAGGCTCTGGCCCGAACGATAACCTCCTGATTGATCTGACGGTTTGGTATTCGACCACATGAAGATTTCTCTCTGGCCAGCCTGGAAGAAAGGTTTTGCCATGGTGCTTTGCCTGCTCGTCGCGGCAGACGTGGCATTGATCGTTGTGCTTTGGCAAATCGGGCGCGAAGGACCGCAGGCCATGCGTGGGCGCATGATGCGCCTGACTGAAGAATCGAAGTTTCTGCGCGCGGACGTGGCGCGCGGCCAAAAGATTCGCGCTTCGATGCCCAATTCTGGTCGGGAATGCGACGCGTTTTACAATAAAGCCTTTTTCGACTCCACAACCGGATATTCGCAGATCGAGGCGGATCTGAATTCCATTAGCAAGGACGCGGGCGTTCAGACGTCTGGGCTGAAGTTCAAGCAAAAGGAGGTTAAGGGCCGCGGTGTCATGGAGGTAGACGTCGCTACCACCGTGACGGCGGACTATCCGTCGTTGATCCACTTTATCAACGGCCTTGAGCGTTCTCAGGATTTCTATTTGCTAGACGGCCTGGCATTGCATTCGTCGCAGTCCGGGCTCGTCGATCTGGATCTGAGCCTGCATACCTATTTCAGGACTTGAACATGTCTCGGCGCGTTCAAACCTACATTTTCGCGGCGCTGATCGTGGTGCTCGGTTTCGTGCTGTACCGCGCCATCTATCCCGCATCAAACGGCGTTCCCGGAGTAGTCGCCGCTGATGCGAAGTTCCAGCCGCTCGACATTCAGGAGCCGGAGCTTCACCTCGATCTGCTCGATAACATTCGGAAGACCGAATACTCTGGGACGCACCGGAATATTTTCGTCGCCGAACCGATTCCTCCACCGCAGCCGAAGTTCCAAACGGCCAAATCCCAGCAAGGACGTGTCGGCCCGCGCGTTCCACCGCCCCCGCTGCCACTGCAGGTGCCCGTGCAGTTCTTCGGTTACGCTTCGGAACCCTCTAGCGGCCGCCGCGTAGGGTTTTTCGCTAGCGGCGACGACGTGCTGGTCCTCGCCCAGGGCGACACGTTCCTCGACCGCTATCGCCTGCTCAGCCTTACCAACAGCTCGGCGGAAGTGATGGAAATCTCTAGCGGCCGTCGCGCCACGCTGCCGATCGCGCAGCCGCCCGCGCAAGTCACCAACTGAGCGCCATGGCCAACGGTCAACATTCGCGATTTCGCTTCTCCAGCAGAAAATCTTCCACTCGCGCAAACCGGTCCCGCGAGTCCGGATATGGTTATCTGCTCGCGCTCTTCATGGTCATAGCCTTGATCATCGCTTCGCAGGAGCTGATGGAAAATCTTGCAACTCAAGGTCGCCGCATCCGCGAGCAGCAGACCATTTGGCGCGGCGAACAAATCGAGCGCGCCATTCGCCTCTACTACCACAAGACCGGCCATTACCCGCAGACCTTCGACGACCTCCAAACCGGCCTCCCGGAACTTCATTTTGTGCGTGCCGAAGCCATCAAAGATCCCATGAACAAAACCGACGGCAGCTGGCGCTTCATTTACGTCAACGCCGCCGGCCAGATCATCGGCAGCGTCAAATACGCTACTCTGCAGCAGATGGCCATCATGGATTTGAATCACGGAAAAATCCCTCCGGTCACGGCGGGTGCCGTTTCCGCTTCCAGCTTGGCTTACGGCATCGGCCAATCCGCGCATGGGTCGCAATCGCAGCAGTCCGGTACTTCAGATACGCTTGGCCAGCCTGAAAACCCGCTGGCAGCTCTGAAACCAACCGGCCCGGTCGATGGCCCCGTTCTCGGCGCATTTCTCACTGGCGTAGGCGGCAAAACGGACGCGAAATCACTGATCGTTTACAAAGGCGGAAAAAAATATCTCGATTGGGAGTTCATCTGGAATCCGATCGAAGACCAAGCGCGCGCCATGCAGCAGCAAACCGGCGGTGCCAACGGCTTGCTTCCCGGCATGACCAATTTGCCTGGATTGCCTTCCGGGCTCAGCGGGCCGGGAACTGCGCCCGCCGCGGGCACCGGCGCCACTGGCACGCCGCCAAGCACGTCGGCGACCCCGCCTGGCAATCCTGCGGTCGGCCAGTTCCCTCCGGACGCGCAGCAACAGAGTTCGCCGCGGTAAATTTTCGCTCGGGGCGTGTTCATGAACGGCTCAACTACGAATTCTCGCCAACTCACTGGACGAGTCCGCCTCGCTCTGCGATGAAAACCTACTTACGCATCTCCGTCGTTATACTTGCTCTGGCATTGGGCTACGTCGGCTGGGTCTTCTGGTCGCGCGCGCAGCAGAATCGCGCATTCCGCCAGCGCAGTGCGGCCCAAGCCGCCCAGCAGCGCGCCCGGGATGAGCAGACGTTTCAGGGCATGGGCGGGAACAGCTTCTCGATTATCAGCTTCTTCGCCTCCCCTCCTGCCATCAGTCGCGGCGACGAATCCGAGCTCTGCTACAGCGTCTCCAACGCCAAGACCGTCTCCATCGCTCCCCCGGTTGGCGACGTCTGGCCCGCGTTCGACCATTGCGTCAGCGTAACTCCTCGCAAGACCACCACCTACACCATTACTATCGTCGATGCCGCCGGCCACAGTAAGTCCACCACCACCAAGCTCGAGGTCCGTTAGTTCCGCCGGCTTTGCGCGGTGCATGATAAAAACTGCGGTCGCGAATCGAACGTAGTCTCCCGCGAGCCGTTGCAGATGTGCGGGATCGGGCGCATAATGTTAAGTATCAACGGAGGATTGGACCCCAATATGGCTGTTGAGATCGCGAAGGGCGTCACGCTCGCGAAGCCGGGCGACGACGGCGACTTCCTGAAGGACGAAGGCATCCTCTTCGCCTCGCTCGATAAGGTCGTCAACTGGGCGCGCCGCAGTTCCATCTGGCCGATGTCGTTCGGTTTGGCTTGCTGCGCCATCGAAATGATGTCCATGGCGGCTTCCCGCTACGACATTTCGCGTTTTGGCGCCGAAGTGTTTCGCGGTTCACCGCGCCAGTCGGACCTGATGATTATCGCCGGGCGCGTTTCGCAGAAAATGGCGCCGGTGATCCGGCAGCTTTACGCGCAAATGCCCGAGCCTAAATGGGCAATTTCAATGGGCGCCTGCGCCACTTCCGGCGGCGTGTTTAATAACTATGCCATCGTGCAGGGAGTCAATCAGGTGATCCCGATCGACGTCTACGTTCCGGGGTGCCCTCCGCGTCCGGAAGCGTTGCTTTACGCGATTTTCCAATTGCAGAAGAAGATCGACAACGAGCGCGGCAGTTTTCTGCGCGCTCTCAATCTCAGCAAGAGCTGACGGGCTTCGGCAGTTCACGATTTTGATCTGCGTGTAACTGGTTGTGCGCGAACGGATGCGGTTGCGCCCGGACGCAACGGAGTGCGGTTCGCATCGTAGAAATCCACATTCAAAGCGAGGGAGAAATATGAACTACTACGGCGGGAAAGAACTGGCAGCGGCGTTTCGCACCGTGCGTAACAACACCGTCCAGGTGGCGCAGGACATTCCGGAAGACCGTTACGATTTCAAGCCGGCGCCGGAATCCAGAACTGTGGCGCAAACGTTGGCGCACATCGCATGCGGAACCAACTTCGCGCAGTACCTTCATGGCGAGCGCGTCGATAGTCTCGCGAAACTGAACTTCGCCGAAATGATGCAGAAGAACATGACGGAAGAGTCGAAGTTGCACACCAAGTCCGAAATTGTTGCGGCCTTGAAGTCCAACGGAGAGAAATTCGCGGTGTTCCTTGAAGCTCTGCCAGAATCGTTGCTTTCCGAGCGCGTCGCGATGCCTCCCGGTGCCGATCCGGCCAGCAAAACGCGCTTCGAAATGCTCCTTTCGCCCAAGGAGCACGAAATGCATCACCGAGCGCAATTGATGACCATCGAACGGATGATCGGAGTCGTGCCGCATCTGACGCGTGCCCGGCAGGAGCAGATGGCCCGCGCCCAGGCCGGCAATAGCCAGCAGCAGCGTTAGTCGGGGCGCAACAACCAGGATCTCGCATGAGGACGAGCCGGTTTCAGACCGGCTCGCCTTTTTATTTCGCGTCGGCTATTTTACTTCGGCCGTGCCGGCGTCGAATTCCACGATACTGCCTGGCGTGATGTGCTCGCGACGCGCGTAGCCCATGCCGATAGCAGCGCCCACGGCAGGCGAAAACCCCGAGCTGGTTACGAATCCGATTTCTGCGCCGCCAGCCCGCAGCTTGGTGCCGGCGGCTGGCGGAGTGCTGGTTGAAAACTTTAGTGCGACCCGCTTGCGGTTCACGTGCCCGCGCGAACGCACCCGCTCCACGATCTCTTGCCCCGTATAACAGCCCTTGTTGAAGCTGATGTGCGTGTTTTCAAGCGCGGCTTCGTGCGGAATCATCGCGTTGTTGAAATCGGCGGGGAACCAGGGAACCCCCGCCTCGAGGCGCAGCGCGTTCAGCGCCGCCATTCCGACCGGAGCGCCGCCCATCCCACGCACGATCGTCATTGCCCGGCGCCACAGCGCCGGAAGACGTTCGCGCGCCGCGATGAATTCGGCGCCGGTCGAGCCAAAGTGCGAACGCCGTATCACCCAGCAACTGTTCCCGTCGATGCCGGTCTCTTGAATGCCCAGATTCGGTATGCATTCAATTGCCACGCCGCAAAATTGCTGCACCGCGTTCGCTGCTTTTGGCCCTTCGATAGCGAAACTTCCCATCCGTTCCGTCGCATCGTCGATCTCTACCTTCGAGCCGATGATATATTTCTTCAGCGTAGCGAGCGTTTGTTCTCGCAACGAGGCATGCGAACGTACCAGGAGCTTCTCCGCCAGGACGTAAATTTCGAGCTCGGCAAGGATGCGACCTTGCGGATTCAGTAGCAGTGCCGGCGTTCCGCGTCCTTCGGCAAGCGACTTGATGTCGTTGGAAGTGACGTTGTGAAAGTACTGCACGCGATCGCGTCCTCCGATCATCCAAATCGCGCTCCAGTTCGTATCGAACAGGGCCACGCTTTCCCGCGCGGCGGGATATTCCATCTCGAATCCCGCAAAGCTTTCCGGTAATTCGCAGCCGTTGAATTGGGCAAAAGCGGCGTTCTCTGCTTGATGCTCTTTCAGAAGTGGCGTTTGCATATCGAATAGGCTCCGAGAATCATATTAGCAGATCGTCAGGGAGCTCTCTTTTGCTCTGCGCACTCGCCGCCAATTCGCGAGGCTGTGTTAAATTTAAAGTCTCCATGGCTACAGGTATGTACGTTCAGGTGCCTTTCTGCCAGACGAGATGCACCTATTGCAACTTTCATACCGGCGTCGTTTCGCGTGACCGTTATCTGCCGTACGTGGACGCCGTGTGCCGCGAAATCGCGCAGACGGACGGCGCCGTGATAGACGCGGACACCGTCTACATCGGCGGCGGCACGCCCAGCCTGCTCGAACCCGCGGCGCTGACGAAAATTCTGGATCACCTGCGCCGCATGTCTGCTTCCGAGCCCGATGAAGTGACGCTCGAAGCGGATCCCGAAACGGTGACGCCCGAAAAAGCCGCGCAATGGCACAACGCAGGAATCAATCGCATCAGCCTGGGATCGCAATCGTTCCAGGACACGGAATTGAAAGCCGCCGGTCGTATGCACCGCCGCGAAGATGTTTTTCGGGCGGTCGATCTCCTCCGCGCCGCCGGATTCCGCAACGTCAGCATGGACTTGATTGCCGGGCTGCCGCACCAAACACGCCAATCCTGGGAGGAGTCCCTCAGCCAGCTCCTAAGAATTTATCCTGAGCACGTTTCCGTCTACATGCTGGAAATCGACGGCGGCAGCCGCTTGGGAAGGGAATCGCTTGCCGGCGGCGCGCGTTATGGTGCGGATGCGCTGCCCAGCGACGACGACACGGCCGACTTCTACGACTCCGCCCGCCTGCGCCTGAAATCCGCGGGCTACGAGCATTACGAACTTTCCAACTGGGGCCTGCCTGGAAAGGAATCGCGGCACAACTTGAAATACTGGCAGCGCGATCCGTATCTCGGATTCGGAGCAGGCGCGCATTCGTTCGATGGTTTCTTGCGTTGGGCCAACGTGCACGAATCGGACCGCTACGCACGAATGGTCGAGCAGGGCACCTCCCCGCGCGAGCAGATCGAACCGGTCACGCCATTCCTCGCTCTCTCCGAAGATATGTTCTTGGGGTTGCGGCAACTGCGTGGCGCGGATTTCGCGCGCATCGAGCGCGAATATTCCAAGGAAGAACCGCTGCGCGACCGCCTTTTGACCCTTAGGCAGCGCATCGAAACGTTGCAGACCCACGGAATGCTGGAATTCGACGGCACTTTCGTCCGCATCCCACCGGAGAAACTCACGATTTCGAGTGAAATCCTACTGGAGCTTCTCGGCTGAGAAGCACCGAACTCTGGCTGTCAAGCCGCCACCCAGCTTGCGCGTGTTTCAGTTTTCCAAGCCGAGGTTGCGGATTTTTGTGAGTAGCGTCTTGTAGGAGACGCCGAGTTTCTCGGCAGCGCGCGTCTTATTCCATTTGGTTTCGCGCAGGGCGTTTTGAATCTTAAATCGTTCCACGTGGGCCACGGCGCGGTGCGAAACTTCTTCAAGCGGCCCCTCCCATAAAAACTGACCGGCCAGCATTCCCTCCGGCAGCTCTTCGGGCGCGGGTTTCGATGAAGGCAATTGCAACGCATCGGCGTCGATTTCCGAGCCGTTGGCTAAAATGGCCGCGCGCTCGATGCTGTTCTGCAGCTCGCGCACATTCCCCGGCCATGGATACGAAAGCAGGCGGGAGCGAGCGTCTTCGGTCAGCGTCAGAGATGGCTTGCGAAATTCGCGCTTGAAGCGTTCGAGGAAATGCTCCGCCAGCAGCAGCACGTCGTCTCCCCGGTCGCGCAGCGCGGGAATGGTAATCGGGACGGCGGCGATGCGGAAGTACAGATCGTCGCGAAAAGTTTTGTCGGCCACCGCGGCGCGCAGATCTTTATTGGTAGCTGCGAGAATGCGGACGTTCACTTCGATTTCCAGCGTGCCGCCCACTCGTTCGAATCGCTTTTCCTCCAGCACGCGCAGCAACTTGCTCTGCATCGCCAGCGGCAGCTCGCCGATTTCGTCCAGGAACAAAGTGCCGCGATGCGCCAGTTCCAGTTTGCCGATTTTCCGCGCGCCCGCTCCGGTGTAGGCGCCGCGCTCATGCCCGAATAATTCGTTTTCGACGAGCCCTTCGGGGATCGCCGCGCAATTCAGCGCCACGAACGGGCACTCGGCTCGCGGACTGAGATAATGAACCGCGCGAGCAAAGAGCTCCTTACCGGTGCCGCTTTCGCCCAGCAGCAGTACGGTGGAATCGGCGGCTGCCACGCGCTGCGTCATCTGGCTGGCTTCTTTCATCGCGGGGTGCTCGGCCACGATGCGCGGGAAACCGTACCGCGCGGAATATTCTTCGCGCAATAGCAGGTTCTCGCGCAGAAGTTCTTGTTCGCGCGTGGCGCGCTGCAGCAGCAGCTTCAGGTGATCCAGATCGACGGGCTTCTGGATGAAATCGTAGGCGCCTTCCTTCATCGCCGTCACCGCTTCCTCCACCGAGCCGTAAGCGGTTACCAGAATCACGGGAATGGTGGGTTCGGCGCGTCTTGCTTCACGGAGCACGTCGATTCCCGAATGGCCGGGAAGCTTCAGATCGGAAAGGATCAGCTGATAACGGCGGGTTTGCGCTTTTTCAATCGCGGCGCTGCCGTCCGGCGCCTCGTCGACGGTATAGCCGAAGCGCTCCAGAGCCTTACGGAGCATGGCCCGTAGCTCGGTCTTATCCTCGACGAGGAGCACGGGTTCCATGTTGATTGTTTTCTAGCGCGCCCAGCCGGGATCGCCGCCAGCTTGGCGAAGCGCGTCCTCGGCGTCGGAGATGGCTTGCTGGTCTCCGTCTACCTGCTTTTGCTTCGCCTCGATAGCAGCCTGTTTCTTGTCGTACGCCTCCCCCATGGGATGGCCGCTGGCTTGGTCCTGAGCCGCCTTCTGTGGGTCGCCGTTATAGTATTGGAGCGCATCCTGACCGAGTTCGCGCTGCATCACGCTGAGCTCGCTTTGGTCCTGTTGCAGTTTCTGGCGCAGGTTCGCGAATTTCGAGCGCCACGCGTCGGCATCCTTGCCGGCTGGATTGGAAGAAGCAGACTGCGTTTTCTGATTTTTTTGATCTTTGTCGGTCGCTGCGGGACTGGATGCACTACCCACGGTCGAGATGCCGCCGCTGGTGGGCAGATTGTCGTTATCGAAAACCTTGGCGGCTTGCGGTTGATTCTTGCGCTGTTCCCGTGCCTTGCGGGCAGCCAGGACCAAAGGATCCTCCTGCTGCGATGGCGAAGCGCTATTTTGGGACGCGGAACTTGATTGCGATGATTGCGTAGCCGCTGATTTCTGCGAGCTTTGCTGTGCGCGGAGCCCCGTGGGAGCGACGAACAATGCCGCCAGTGCAATCCATGAAGTCTTTCGCATGTGATGCCTCCTAGGGCGTCCCCATTAACAGTTTAGATGCGAGCCGCACGTGAGGGGAATAGAGCCGGTGAGGGCTCCTGCCGCAAAGGTAACCAGAGCAAGAATTCGGCGCCCCCGCCCGCCTGATTGCGGGCCTCGATGCTGCCTCCGTGCTGTAGCGCGATTTTCTGAACCACCGCCAGACCCAGACCGGTGCCCTCTGATTTGGTGGTGTAAAACGGCAGAAATATCTTGGGCAGATCGCGATCGGGAATTCCTGGGCCATTGTCCGCCACGCGGATTCGTTGCCAACTGCGCCCACCGAGCTCTTCCATGGTTCCCGAGATGACCACGCGCGCCGAGTCGCCAGACGCGCGCGCCGCTTCGATTCCGTTGCGAACCAGATTAATTAGCGCTTGCCGCAGGAGCGCCTCGTCGCCGGGCAGGTCCGTAAAAGTGCCTTCGGCGACGACCGTGGCTTGCGGCATCGCCTCCTGCAGTTCGCTCGCGACGCGCTCGATAATGGATTGGATCGGGACGGTTTCGTAGGAGATTTCGAGCGGCTTAGCGAAGCGGAGAAATTCGGTGACCACATGAGTGAGCGCGCGCGTCTGATCGAGAATGCGCTCCGCGGATTCCCGGGTGTCGCCCTCCGGAACTTCGCTGCGGATCATCTGTGCGTAGCCGGAAACGGTGGCCAGCGCGTTCTTGAATTCGTGGGCGATGCCCGCGGACATTTCGCCGAGATTGGCGAGATTTTCCTTCCAGCGGATTTGCTTTTGCAGGGCGACCAGTTCGGTCAGGTCGCTCAGCAGGCAGAGCGCGCCGCTGGCCTTGGATTCTGGCGAGATTTGGGGATCTTCGGCACGGGCGCGGACGATCTTGCGGCCGCCGCTATAAATTGGAGAAATCGTGACGCCGAGCCGGCGGCATTCGCCGTCCGGAGTGAAATGCTCCACTTCGGCGCGCTGGAAAGTTTTGCCTTCGTCGAGGCATTCCTCCAGCATGCGCGCGAGATCGGAATCCGAGCCCAGGATTTCCTTGTAGGAGCGGTAGCGCAGGCTGTGGGAGCCGAGCGCTTGCTCGGCGGCTGGATTGGAGGAACCGATCGCGCCGGTGGCGCTGACGACCAGCAAGCCGGTGGGCATGTTGCGCGTGACTTCTTCAGTAAGGCGTTCGGATTCCTGGGCCCGTTCCTGGGCCACGAGATGCAGGCGGGCGAGTTCTTTCTCCTGGGCGCGCAATTTTTCGATCACGCCTTGCATCGACGCGGTCATGAACGCCGAGGCGTTATCACCCGTGGGTTGCGGGCCGGCCCAATCTTCCTGCGACGTGGCAGCCGGGCTGTGCCGGAGGTATTTGCGCGCCAGTATCACGAGCGTGAGAGTCACCACGATCAGGACGAACAAAGTGATGCCCGCGAAGATGATGTCCGATGGAGACATCAGGGCGTGTGCAAGGGGAGGCATCGGTTTCATGCGGCACGCTCCGAATGACTAGGATGCATCATCGCACCATCAGCAGCGATTGATACCACTGCATAATCGGACTGCCGAAAAACATCACCAGCACCGCGGCGATTCCCAGAAAAGTGCCGAAAGGAAGCTCGTAGTCCCGGCCCTTGCGGCTGGCCAGAATGAACGCCACTCCGAGAATGCTGCCGATCAGCGAGCCCGCGAGGATGGTGAGCAGCGTGAGCTTGGGTCCCAAAAATGCGCCGATGAGAAGCATCATCTTGACGTCGCCCAATCCCATCCCTTCGCGATGGCGTAGACGGAAATACGTTTCGGAAACCAGCCAGAGCAATCCACTGCCAACGGCGGCGCCGAGGAGCGCGTCGATAAACGAGAGCGCCAGTATGGGGAGCGGATGCGCGAACACGCGATGGGCGAGCCAGAGAGCCGCGCCGTCTGACGGCATCGCGAAGAAGCTGAGCACCAGGCCAATGATGAATCCTGTGAAGTTCACCACATCCGGCAGAATGCGTTCGCGAAGATCGGTAAATACGAGAACGATCATCAAGGCGGAAAAGATGGCCCATTTTAGCGCGTCGATGGTGAGGCCGAAGGCTAGAAAGCAGCCGAGGAAAAGCAGCGCTGTAAGAAGTTCGACGGCCGGATAGATAGCGGAAATTGTTGCCTTGCAGCCGCGGCATTTGCCGCGCAGCACCAGCCAACTGATTACCGGGATATTGTCGTAGGGACGAATCTGCGCGCCGCACTTCGGGCAGGCCGAGGGCGGCGAAACGATCGACTTGCCGCTCGGGATGCGCACGATGCAGACGTTCAGAAAGCTGCCAATGACCAGACCAAGGCAGAAGACGGCGACGGCTATGAACGGCGCTGGGAGCACCATTCGAGTTTGCCAGAAGCGTCGGCAAAGGCTCAAGAAGCCGCGCGGTGGGCGTGTCCGAGTGGCTAACCGGCGGGGCATATACGAGCAAGCGGGATGCACCGGGACGTTCCGCCCTTTGATGTGCGTGACCGTGTGTTTTCAATGACTTACGCATGTGAAAGGTCGATTGACTGTTCCGCCCTTGAAAAGCCGGTGGCCGGCGCGTGGCGGCTGGCAGCCGCACAACGGGGGCGAAACTTTGTCGCAAATAATGCGTGAAGGGCCGCCCGTCTGTGGCGCGCGCGGAGGCGCTACGGCGGCTGGAGCCGCTCCGTTCGGTGCCGAATTTTTTGTCTACGCACATGACCACAGATCGACGGTAGCAGCTTGTCAACGGAGAAGGGAACTGGCCGACGGTACAGATTAAGTACAGGTCAGCGGTACCTGTACCTGGCATCAGCGGGCACGTGCAATTTCGTGGGACACGTTTGCGCTGTCGGACTGAGCGCAGCGCAGAACAACTAAATACTTACGCCGGAATCATCATCGTGGAGAAACGCTAGCAACGTATGCATCGAGGCTGGTGGTGAGTTGTTCGATGCCTGCGAGCACTTCTTGATGGAGGGCCCGAACTACCGCCGCCACGCTCTTCTGGCTGACGGGTTCATCGTGGCTGTACGACTGCGTCCAGACGACTCTGCCGGTGCTCGGCTGGAACAGTTCCAGTTCGAGAGAAAAGCGCGCTGCGAGCGAAGGCGAATCGATCTCCTCCAGCGCGTACAAGTGCCCCCGCAGAATGTAATCGCCTTTAGCGGCGCGGCCGATTCGTGCGACAGAGCGGAATTGCCCCTTCGTTCGCAAAGAGTCAGCAAGCATCAATTCCAGGGTTTCGGTGGGAATCTCGGCCCACTGATGATATTCGTAAGCGCCGAGTTCCATGCTCCCGGTGCTATAGACGATGGGATGTTCCAGATAGAGCTGGGGAGCGGTAATGCGCCCCACCAGAATCGAAACCGGCAGGGGGGCGTTACCCGTCGGGGCGGCGGAAGCTTCGGGCATGGGCGCTGGATCGAGCGTGTAGTATTTGACGGCGTGCGTGGCGCCGCAGTTTGAAGTGACCAAAAGCGCGGCGCCGGATAGCAGGACGGTCAGAAACCGCAAGATTTTTGTTCCAGCGATGCGCATATTCGTCCTCAGTTCGGATGTTTAGGCAATTGCCCAGGAACATGTTCCCTGGGAGCCGAACTGCGAATCAGTTCGGACGGGCGCGCTTCAATCGAGGCAGTGAACTCTCTCAGGTTCTCGGTTATCTCCCGCATGTTGCCGATCACTATATCCAGATTGCCGCCGTTCGAGTTCAGCAGTGTATTGAGCTGATCGGTGAGGGCGGAAGCGGACGCAAGGGTGGCGCGCATCTCGATAACCGCCTGGCGCAAATCGGGTCGATTTTCCATCACTGCGCCATCTACGTGGGACAACACGTTATTCGCCTGATCGACGGTCTTTTTGAAATCGTCGATTACCGGCGCGAGTTTGGCGCTGCCGGCGTTCAGATGATTCAGCGTGGAGTGCAGCGCCGGGCGGTTTTCCTCCAGCATGCCTCGTGCGCTGGCCAAGCTCGCGGCAAGATTGGCGCGATTGTTCGCGTCGAGCAGGCCATTCAACCGGCGGATGGTTTCCTGCAACTCGACGACGCGAGCATTCAGATTTTCCAGAAGTACGGTGGCGTGCGGGGCCATTTCGTTGATGCTCGTTTCGAGATCGTCAAAGCCGGTGTAGTTCAGGGCCGTCAAAACCGAGCCGGATTCAGCTCGGGGCGCGGCGGCAGTACCGGGGACGATGCCAAGGAAATTATCGCCCAGCGCGCTCAGGCTCGCGATCTTCACCTTGCTGTCGGTTTTGACGGGGACTTCGGGATTGACGCGAAACCGCACATCCATGCGCGTGGGATTTTGCGGATCACTCCGCACCGATACCACGCGTCCAACCGGAGGACCGCCGGCGTAGCGCACTGCCGACCCGGGCGCCAGCCCGCCGGCATTGTTGAAATACGCGCGGTAAACCGGCTCGCCGCGCCCGAAAACTCCGGACAGCGAGAAAAGGGTCAATATCAGAAGGCCCGCTGCCACCAAGACGAACAGACCCACGAACGCGCTCTCGCGCTTGGCTCGCACCAATAATCTCCGCGAAAATTGAACGGCCCGCAGCTGCGGGCGCTTGGACCGGGAGTATAGCACCACCTCGAATTTTCGAGGATTCGTGCAAGCGTGACGCGCCCGATTGCGCGCTCTGCCCTAAAGCCGCAAATCGCGAGTCAGACGGTCGAAATAATCCTCGTCCGCTGAAATTTCCGGATTCGGAACGCGATCGAGGAACTGCCGAACGCGAGGATGTTGGCTGGCCTTCAATTCGTCCGGAGTACCCATCGCGATGATGTTTCCCTGGTCGATCAGGATCATGCGGTCGGCAATCAGGAAGGCACTGGCCAGCTCGTGCGTGACTGCCACAATCGTCATCCGAAACGCGCGCTTCAATTTCAGAATTAAGTCGTCGATTCCAGCGGCGATGATGGGGTCGAGCCCGGCGGATGGCTCGTCGAACATCAGAATCTCCGGATCCAGAGTCAAGGCCCTAGCGACGGCGGCGCGCTTTTTCATCCCGCCGCTCAGTTGCGCAGGATTGTAGTTTTCGTACCCCGCCAGACCCACCTGTTCGAGTTTGAGACGCACCACCACCTCGATCGTGGAATCGTCCAGCTCAGTATGCTCGCGAAGCGGCAGCGCCACATTTTCTCCCACGGACATCGAGCCGAAAAGTGCGCCACCCTGAAATGACACGCCGATCTTTTTTCGCATCTCGGCCATATCACGTGCGGAAATGCAGCACAGATCGTGTCCGCGAATCCAGATTTGGCCGCCCACCGGTTTTTCTAGCCCCATCAACGAGCGCAATAGAGTTGTCTTGCCGGAACCCGAACCGCCAAGAATGGCCATGGTCTCGCCGGCTTTTACGTCAAAGCTAATGCCGTGAAGAATTTCGCGCTCGCCGTAATTGACGCGCAAATCACGAACGCCTATCGCGACGCCATCGCCGACCGCATAATCCGATGCGTCTTGGTCCGCCACTCCCTCGTCCTCCTCTCTACGCCCACGTGTCTACGTCTTGGCGCCGCTGGCGAGAACCAAAAGCCTGCATGGAGCTAGCGCGAAGCCGTGAAATAGAAAAGCATCGTAAAAACCAGATCCACAGCCACTACCAAGAAAATTGATTTGACCACAGCGGACGTGGTCGAGCGGCCCACTTGCTCAGCGCCTAGTCCGGTGGATAGCCCTTCCTGGCATCCCACGGCAGTGATCACCATGCCGAACATCACGCTTTTGATCAGGCCGGTCACGATATCTCGGCTCATCAGCGCGCTGAGGGTTGCCTGAATGTACGAGCCGAAAGTGAATCCTGCCGCGCTTACGCCGAAAGTCGCGCCGCCGATGATACCCATGAAGTCCGACCAGGTGGTGAGGCAAGGCAACATCACAGCCATTGCCAGCAGCTTCGGCGCAACCAGAAAGTGGACGGGATCGATCGCCATCGTTTCCAACGCGTCGATTTCATCATTCACTTTCATGGAGCCGATTTCCGCGGCGAATGCCGAGCCGGAGCGCCCGATCACCACGATTGCGGTGATCAGCGGTGCCAGTTCGCGCGTCACGGAAATCGCCACCGCGGCCGCGACCATCCCCATCGCGCCGAGCCTCCGCAATTCGTAAGCGGACTGCAGCGCCATGATCGTGCCGATGAAAAACGAAATCAGAGAGAGAATGGGGACCGCGCCGACCCCCACGGCCATTGCCTGATGAATAGCGCGATGCACGCGCAGCCGTTCGCCTTGGAAGGGCGCCGCAAAAATCGCCCGTAACGAGCGGCCGATCAGGATGGCCAAGTCGCCGACGTAAGCCATCCCGTCAATCGTCGCTTGCCCGGCGTTTTCCGTTACGGACACGTTTGGCGTCTCAGGCTGAAGCGCCGGAAGATGTGGGCTGCGCCCCGCGGAGCGCCTCTTCTTCGGTGGCGTGCACTTCGAAGACGGTAATCAAGCGAGTCAAATGGAAGACTTCTTTGGCAACGCTGGTGAGTCCGTAGAGGGCGAAGCTGAGCTTCAAGTCGCGCGAGACTTTCAATGCTTCCACCAGGCAGGCGATTCCGGCGCTGTCGATGTATTTCACGTCGGTCAGGTTCACGATCACGCGCGGCGTCCTCTTCGACTTGAGCAAGTCCATCAGCGTCTTCAGCAGAGCCGGGGCATTTCGTAAAGTCACCTCGCCCTTGACGTCCACAATCGTGGCAATTCCATTCGGGCGTGTAGCAATGTTTAGATCCATAGAGTTCTCCACAGCGGTTGAAATAAACCTGCGATTTGAGCCTCAGCATACCCCGAGCGCGGGGAAGTTCAAAGCACTCAGGCGGGGGCCACTCCAGCGCCCGGCCCGGTTGGCGTGCAACCGGAACAGGCGAATATCGCGAAGGCTTGGAGCAACGGATTCCCTTAGTGGGGAACATATCCAATTCGAAGAGTATTTCGAGCGCGCCGGATTCAGTATCGTAGAAGATGTCTGGCCCGAACTGTAGCAGCCGCTAAAACGCGCCGATTTTGCTCACTACGACGCCATCGGGCGTTATTCTGGTCGGGAAAATGCCAAAAGCTATGTCACGACCGAGCCCACGAAACGCAATCTTCTTTTCCCGAACATCAAATCTGGCTTTGTCGTTTTCAAACCAGTTGTAAGTCCATCTTCCCACGTCCACCGCTTTTTGGGCCGATCCGCGTTCGGAAGGCCCAATGCGGTATCCTTCATGCACTATTTTGTGGCGCAGAGTTCGGGTTCGGAAAAGCTGTTGCCTGCGCGCATCTGAGAGTGTTCTGCCAGAAAGTGCTTCGTACTTTTCCAGGCGCACTCTAAAGTTAGTCTTGGATTTTGCGATAAATTGTAAAGCTGCTTTGTGGCCTTCCGCTGCTTCGACAGCCTTAAAAACGACGCTTTCGACTATTACTTCCAAAGCAGTCGTAATTCTACGGACGGCTCCCGAATAGTCACCTCGCTCCATGAGATTTAGCGCGTCGAGGAGTTCGAACTCTCCAGGCCCCGGAACCAAGGACATTTGAGTCTGAAGTTCACCTGCCTCGATCAGTTTGTAGGGGATAGTTGGAGGGTCGGGTTTGCGACTAGCCGCAATAGCGTCAATGATTTCGTTAAACGGTTGCGCGAAACCTCTTGGCTTCATGTCCCACTCTCTGTACGGTACAATTCCGATACGGAAGCAGTTTGCGTCCTTCTCAATCAACCAGAGGGACACATCCCACGGCGATACTTCATAGGGAAAATAGTCATAGGTTGCAAGCCGATACTGCTGGATCAGCTTGTTAACCACCGGAATGTGCGCTCTACACAACTCTGCGAGGTAGATGTTGATTGTTTTTTCGACGCCTGGGCGATGCGCCTTTTGGAGCACATCGTTTGCTCCACTTCTGGTGTTCCAAACGTACTCATTGCAGCGGGATTTTATCTTCAAGACTGTTTTAGACTTTCGCCACAAACGATTTAAGTCAGGGCGATTTGTCAGTAGCGTTCGGATGCGTTCGGAGAGGCCTGCTTCCTCTTTCGGCGGGCCAGAATAGATCACGCCATGCTTCGAGTCAGAGATAATGCCCGCGTGTAATTCGAAATAATGCTCGTGAATCGAAGACTCGAAACTGTGACCGCCCACTTCGATGTTGACAGTTGTGTCTTCGACCATCAGCCAGAACGGAAGCTCAACCCACAGTGAAACATCCGTCCACGGCGCATCCCAGTCGATCTCTTCGCCAATCAAATATCGCTCAGGTAGTGGTTGGCTCATTTTCAATTTGGGCGTCAAATCGGCATGGTCGGCCCCCTTGCGTCACTCTAGCACAGGAACCCTCCGCAGATTGAAGGCAGGAACCTGCCTCAAATCCGCGCCGAAAAAGCACTGAATTGCACTTTAATTTTGTAGGACAGCGTGAGAGGACGCTGCAATTACTCAGTTGGTACGTGAATTTTCTGCTTGCAATTGTCGGCTTTCTGTGATATAATATGCTGTGCAAGCTTGGAAAGGGTTCGCCCTCGCACCTTTTCCCGTACCCGCTCCCGTCAAGCCTTCCAGTTAATGGAAAAATCAGACGCCACTCGCCAGGTGGAACTTTGGTTCTCAGGGACGCTAGACAACGTATGTAGCACGTCCAAAATTTCACCCTCTACATCCCTGTAGAACTCCATACCCATCACTCTGGCGAGTGATGGGTATTTTTTGTTTACCCCGTGTTTCTCGCCAGCATTCCAACACGTTAAATCCCCGACGCTAGCCGCGTAGCTCCCGACAAGAGAAATTCAAAGTGAAAAAGTGAGTACACAAATGCAAGGCACCCTTTCGTTTTACGACCCGACCAAAGGTTATGGCTTCATCTCCACGGAAACCGAGGATTATTTCTTCCACCGTTCCGCCCTACCAGAGGCAGGCCGACGCCTGAGATTACAGCACGTCCCGTGCGAATTTGATGTGGGCGAGTTTCAAGGGCGGGTCTGCGCTGTAGCAGTGCGACTGATTGACGCGGCGGTGTCCTATGCCGACTAGCCGATCATTCGTACCTGTTTCAATGCGTGACGGGAAGTGTCCAAGCGATGAGTGGCATTTTCGCGGAGCCGCCAGAGAGATGTACTCGTACCTGAAACTCTTGGCGGCGCGACATGGCGGCTTTGTGTTTGCCAGCGTTGATGACATCATGCGCCACACGAAAAAGTGGAGCAAAGGGCGAGAGCCGTTTTCAGAACGCCAGGGCAAGCGAATCTTGCGAATGTTTCGGGAGTTGCACATCCTTGGAAAATACGAGACCCGCATCATTCACGGTCGGAAGTATCGCGGCTGGCAATTCGCACATCACGAATGGTGGGCGGAATCGCATGGCGATTTCTGCGACTTCAAAGCATGGGATGAGTACGAGAGCAATCATTCCTATCTTCAGGGGAATTGCAGGAAAAACGGCACCGATTACGACACTGAAAACGGCACCGATTACGACCCCGAAACAATCGAAAACGACACCCAAAACGACCCCGCGCGGAGTGTCGTTTTCTCGCTCAACTGATAGTGCGGACGAAAGATGCAGAACGGGACTTCTTGTTAGCCTGTAAGCCTTTGTTAGCCTTTCTAACCTTGTAGCCTTTGATAGCCCAGCACTCCGGCTGGGGATGGTATGGAACGGCAAGCCTTTCCGCCTTCGGCGGACGGGTCTTCGCTTCGCTCAGGGCGGGCAAGGGAAAAGCTTTCACAAAGACTGCACTGCAACGTAATATATCGGGTCATCTTAGCCATGAGCTTCACAAGAGAGACGATTCCAGACTTCCTGACGTGGCTCCTTTCAATCGTGGAGCTAATCATAGTTTTCTCGATTGCTCTGTTCACTGGATATCTCGCGTTTTGTTTTCTCTTTGAAACATCTGGAGAACTTCGGATCACGCGCTTAATGCAGACGGTCAACCAAAATTGGAAAGCTGCCATAGTTCTCCTCATTCCCTTGATCTACAGGCCGCTCCGTACATTTTTGGAGGACCTACAGGAGGCCGGACCTTTCAAACGCAAAACGCTGACGCCGAGCGACAAGCAAGAAGAAACCAATCCAGTGAGCCCGATGGTGAAATCCTAATGCCTCTTGATGTCATTAAACCGAGCAGTCATCTGAAACTGAGTTTTCCCGCCCCGCCGAAACGTCAAGTGCGGTTCGAGGTAGAAGCTAACGTGCCAGTCACCACGTGGGTTGTGGATGATGAGGGCCTACGGGAATACAACAGTGGAAGAGATGACGTTTATTCTTACTATGGTGGTTATGCGCATCGCTACGTTCACCGGGGTAAGGCAGAGTTCCCGCCCGATTTCCACAGCCGCTGGTACTTCATCATCGAGAACGACAGCAGGACCAAGCCAGCCGCCGTTCGTTATGAGGTATTCGTGTAGCCCATGACTGACTGAACTGATGGATGGCAGCGTTTTCGAAATTCGGCGATAGCACCGATACCCGCCGCAAGCTCCCCGCGCCGTAAGCTCCAGACCCGGTAATGTACCGAGAAGGCAAGAATAGTACGATGGTACGCAGCATCGCGGGAGCCACATCATGCCTGACCCTATCAGCACAATCAAAAGCATTTCGGAACTGATTAAGAAGTACAACGACCTTGAGCTTATGGGGAAGATTGTTGAATTGCAGACCGAAGTTTATGAATTGCAGACGGAAAGTCTGGCTCTGAGAAGGCAACTCGAAGAGCGGACAAAAATGCAAATGAGGGGGCCGCACGAATATTTCTATCAGGAGGGAGATGAAGTCCCGTTCTGCCCGAAGTGTTGGGAGAGCGAACACAAAGCGATTCACCTACCGAATTCGCACGATTTTGGGAGTTATCATGGTCGCATTTGTAGGGTTTGCAGGCAGTCCTACAAAGAAGGCCCAAATCGGCACTGACAGGCCCAAACTCAACCCCGACTATATACGTGGATTAGACCCCGCTTCCGCTGTGCTGGCAGTGCGAACGTGCCGTGCACATAAGCGAGATTTTCTTTCAGAAAAATAATTTTCTCTCAAAATCCTCACAAGTCCAATCTGTTCTATAAGATAAACGAACAAGTACGTAATTTGTATGTGCATTTTCAATGTGATTTTCGGTTCGTCGCTAGCGAGCGGTGGGGATAATCCCTTGTCCTGCCCGTTCTGATTCGTCCTAGCAGCCCGTCTTGCGTTGTAGGGTATCTACAGCGGGTATCTGCGGCGAAGGTGCTAGGCAGGTGTGATTTCGTCCAAGTCCACAACCTTCACGGATACGCTGATTGTGGGTTTGGTAGGTTCTGCTTGTTGCAAACCAGAGATGTTCTCGCACCAACTCAAATAGCAGCCGTGGTGTCGCTCATTGTCCGTATGCAGCCATCCGTCTATAAGCGGAATCCAGAATATCAGCTCTCCACAGTGTTTACAGCGGATGGGAGTCACGGTGTCGCATGATAGCCCGTCTGACGCGGCTCCGGCCATCTAATGACTCTGGCGCGTGCCTGTAGTGAACGTCTGAGACTGGTTAGGATTCGCGGATGAGCGTTCGGCTAACGGTAGTCGGAAACCAGACCGAACCCGTCTGAGTAGGTCGCTTTTCTTTGTTGAGTTGAATGGCAATCGCGCTGTACGTCATTCCTTGCTTTGCGAGCGACCGCATACGTCCAAGAGTCTCTTGCTCTTCGGGCGTCGAACCAAAAGCCTTGCGACCTTCGCAGCGTCCGGTTTTCTCACGCATTCTTTGACGTGCTGCCCGGAGCTTCAGAACGATATTTGACTTGTCGTATTGAGCGAGTCCACCAAGGATTTGACGAATCAAAACGCGGGTAGGGTCATTGCTGCCCAAATCGGGCTCGCATGTTGAGAGCAATTCAAAGCGCCCGGTAAAGTATTCGTGAATCAAGTTCTCTTGTATCCGCAGATCACGGCTAAGTCTGTCCAGTTTTTCAATGATGACCGTTTGAACTCCATCGCTCATTAGCTCTACCAGCATCGCGTCCAGAGCTTCCCTGTGCTCCCGCGTGCCACTTACGCCCTCTTCGCGGAACCATTTCACGATGCGGATATTGTGCTGTGTAGCGTAGGACTTGATTGCTTGTGATTGGCGCTCGAATCCGTCGCCGTCAACTTGGCCTTTGCTGGATACCCGGATGTACGCGAACGCTCGTTTCATTGGCGTTTCCTCTGCCCGGACAGTAGCAAAAGCGGGATTGCGTGTCAATCACAATCTACAGAATGTGTTAAATCGTTAGTTTTCAACGTCAAGTTTCCAGTCGGCCAATCGGAGCGCCGCGTCGGGAGATTCCCTCAACGGGAGTGCCGAATACGCTCATCCGCAGTGACGGCGGAACGTGCAGCGTGGGCGGATGGTATTTCGGTAGTCCCAAGATTTTCTGCCGCAACGGTGTTGTGATGTGAAGTTCATCGGCAAACATTCTTAGCATTCCTAAGGGGGGCCGTCCGCGATAGTGGCGTGGAACCCCGACCCGCCTTGACGCACCGTGTCGCCATTGCGGAGCACGAAACAAACCGAGTAAGCAATTTTCAAAACCCCAAAGGGGTTCCCTACAAATTTCAGGAGAAACACATATGCCACGCAAACGCGCATCACTAGCAGCACAAATGACAGGCCGTGGCGCCGTCGAATATCCCGCTCCCGCCGCACAACCCGAAGATTCATCCATACCCGCAGACGTGAACAAGGCGGTAGGTTCGATGGAAACTCTACGCCGACGCTCTAATAACATTCGCAATCGCAGGACGAATTTAGGGAAAGCGAAAACTTCGGAAGTTACTACTACGGAATAATCATGGGCAGACTGACTACGACTGAAACACTCACAATCAAATCCCTAGAAGCAAGCATTGCATCTTCACAGGACGAACGCACCAACGAAATGCTTCGTGAGAAGATACAAGAAATCAAAGTCAACGCCCGTGCTCGCAGCAAAAAGGGACTAAAGGCAAAAGGAAAGTTCCTAGCACCGCAACCAAAGCGAGAAGATTTTCAGGACGAAGAGAGCTTCCTACTGGCGCGAAAAGCGTTCCTTGCTCGCAAGGCTTTAGAGACTACGACAAGTTCCACTGTTTTTCATACGGCAGAACGCCAACTGCAAAAACTCGCTGATAGCAGGAAATTGGGCGAATCGCATAGACGCACAAAGCATTCCATCACGGACGCGAGCCACATTCGCAGAGAGCTTTACTTCAGTGAGGAGCGGTATCAAAACGCCCTTCGCTACCCGCTCAGTTGCTACGGGATTTCCGATGCCAAGGATTTTTATACCGCTCTTTTGCTTGCCGATGAAATCGCGGGCTTGACCGACGCTCAGTTAGTCAAATCCTTCTGGATACACAATGCGTGCGCTGTGCAAGGCGAGAAAGTCGCAGCCGCAAACGCCAAACTACTACAACAAGAAATCATGCGCCGTGGACTAGACCCCGAAGCGTATTGGGATGTGATACCCGCAACAATCGTGCCGCATCCACGAATGGAACCAACAATGGGACCGCAAGAGAGCCTAGAAGCATTCATTACAAGATTGCGAGAGGAGAACTGACCCGATGTACGGCTCACCTAACCGAAACCGAGCCACGGAACTTGACATACGGCCAGTAGAGATAGACTCATCGGCCACGGATTATGAATTTGAAAGTTTGCTGCGAACGATTAAGGCTCGGGAGCAACACAAACCCTGGAACGTTCCTACGCTCGCGGCGACCGCAGACGGCCCACAAGCCGAACGTTGCTACAGAACATCAACCAAGCCGCTCGGGAAGCATTGCAGTAACAACAGAAGAGGTTTTCTCACGCGAATAATTTCTAGTCTAACGAATGGGACCGACAGAGAACAGAGCCGACAGAGAACAGAGCCGACAGAGAACAGAGCCGAGCCGATAGTGTCCACTATCTGGAATTGTTGGGCGTGGCCGATGTGATTACAGATTCGGAAGAGCAAGAGCTATCAGCCAAAGCCGACGCCCTGCTATGGAACCAAGTAACTCAGAACGTCAAACAGATGGTGAAGTAATCCCAATTCAAGGAAAAACCAAAATGACCAAAGAACTCACAAATCCATTCGAGCGGGCGAATGCGGCCCGACATGCCAGAGCCGAGAAAGCAGCCGCAGAATCCGCCGCAGCGAAGCAGAAGGCCCGCGAGCAAGCTGAGCGCCGCAAAACACCCGGCGCAGAAAGGGGTCCGGGCGGATTCCTGATTGATGCCCGGACCGTCGCAGCCCGCGATGCTTATTTTGCCGAGAAGAGAGCACAGCAAGAGGCGAAGTCCGCTCCACAAGCTCACGATGCGGGTATCGGAGCTTCCACGGAACTTTCCGAGAGCGAGCTAATCTCGATTTTTGACGGGTGGGTTTCCCAAAATCCTACGTTCTACAATCCACTTTTTAATCGAAGCCAAATGACGAACATTCTGCTGACCGCGATCCGCGATAGCTGGAATGGCGTAGATGGCTGGAATTTTAGAAGCTTGACCGCTGTATTTCTCTACGCTCAAAAGGAAAACTTTGTGGAAGGTCCGCCCGTGAGATTGCGGGGGAGTGCGCGTGAAGTTCCCCGCGTTTTTCCAGAATTTCGAATGCCGCTATCTCCAAACGAAATCGCCGCTCAGGAACAGCAGCGGATAGACGGAGAACTGGCACGGCAAGAATCAGAGCGAGAAGCCGCGAAGAAAATGACGTTCGCTGAATTAGAAAAGGCGGCTCGCAGCAAATATAACTACAAACGTGCAGCCGCGCGAGATGGAGTCACCCATGTCTAATAACTGTCCCGCGTGCGGAAGTTTTCACGGAGCCCTCGATATTTTCAATGGTCTTGACGCGTTTCACGCACAATTCCTTCACGACCTTGACCGCATCGACGCGACCCGATGGATGGAGAATCATCCAGAAGATTACTATCCTTGTCCGCAGAACGGCAACAAGCTTGTTGAGTGGGTCAAGGTTCACCCTGGAGCCGTCTTATCGGAAAAGAATCTACAGGTGAGTTACGAAGTCCTGAAGGCAGAAGGTGAACTCATTCCGCGTCCAAAACCGCAGGCCGAGTCCGCACCTGTCCAGCCGCAACCGAAGGGACAAGAGCTAATCTACATACTGGACTCACGAACTCCCGAAACACTGTCTGAATACGCGGACCATAAACTAGACACGGACATAAAAAGAAAGCGCCGCGATGCCAAGCTAGCCGATGCTTATCGGGAGAGCTTGCACGGGCCGAAAGGCGAGTGGACCTTCAATGACTAAGAATGTTTTCCCTCAGCTCAAGAAAGCCGTCAAGAGAGCGGACAAGAAAATAAATGCGACCGCCCGTCCAGCGAGCATCAAACTTACCCGCCGCAAACTAAGAAAGAATTTCTAGTGGCGACGGAAGCACAGCGAGCCACAACCCAAAAACTCTTGCAAGAATTGAGCCTCAAATATCCCGATGATGAGCCGCTTGTAGTCGCACTGCCGAATGGTGCTGCGAGTTGGGAAGATTTGTCAGACGATGAGCG
>JBOGMW010000179.1:0-8040 GCA_050746805.1 Candidatus Acidiferrales bacterium
GGCGGGAGCGACCCCACGAACCTTTGGGCGGCTGAAAGCCGACAAAGTGGGGTCGCTCCCGCCCGATTCCGTGATTTTTCCGCGGCAGGTTTCGGTGATCGCGTGGTTGCAGGTGTTTTGCTATAAGGGATTTGGAAACCGACGAGGTGACGGGTGTGGCAGAGAAAAAAGTGCAGGATGTAATTCCTGCACTCGTCACCTGTTTTTGTGTGAGTCGTCACCGCGAGCCGACATGCACTGGCTTGGATCGCTGGCCGGACTATAGCAGCGGTTTCATGCTCGCGGTTAAACACTGAGAAAAACTCCCCTCATATATACAGAGGGGTTTTCTCAGGAAAAACCAACTAGAAAAACTCAGTTTGGACGGACTTTTGTGCGGTCGGGGTTGCCCCTTCGCTCCGCTTCGGTGCGAGATGGGGTGCCCGGATGCCCCACGCACGGCTCGACTTGAGCGACGGGTATAGCCTTCTGGACGCCGTGGTATAGGAGGTGTTCTCCCATCACCGCGCGCCACTCAATTCCGGGCTGTCATCATCGTGAAGCGGCAACCCAGGCGGAGTAATTCGCCTTTGCTTGGTATAGCAAGCAGTACCTGCAAGATGTCGATATCTACTAAAAATGGCTCTAGTTCTATTGACAACTGGAGCGGACGGGAGTAATTTCCCGCCGACTGGTGGGTATACCTAGGAGGAATTCATGCGCGTTCCGCAGCTCCTGGTCTGTTTCATTCCCTGTTTGGTTTTTTCTCTGTCGGTTTCAGCCCAGCAATCAGGCCCGACGCAAATCGTTCAAGATGCGCACGCACTGAGTCTCTTAAGCCAAGCCCTCGCGGTCGGCGGCGGTGCGCAGGCCGTCGCTGCAATCTCGGACTACACAGCCACGGGAAATATCACGTATTACGCAGACGAGGCAGCCCAGGGCACCGTAACCGCGATGGGGACGAACTCACAGGAATTCCGATTGGATGCCACTCTCCCGTCGGGCGTCCGGTCGTGGGCAGTGCACGACGGCACCCCGACGGGGGCCAGACCAGCTACACCTATCTCAACGCGAACGAATACTATTACACGCAAAAAATGGATAAGTTGGGCAAAGCGCACACGACGTATGTAGCATTCGATGGGTTGGGTCGAAAATACCGTGTCGCAGACTCGAGCGGTGAATCTGAGCCTTGGAATGAAACCCTCAACACGTGTTTCAATTCGGACGGATTGGTAGGCATTGAAGGGTATCCGTTCCAAGATACAGGCTGGGGAAACGCGTTTAGCTGCTCAATTCCCGGAGACACCTATAGCTACGATGGGCTCGACCGCGTGACGAAAGTGACGCACGCGGACGGATCGTATATCTCCACATCCTATTCTGGCCCGTGCGCAACGGTGACGGACGAAGCGAGCAAGACGCGCGAAAGCTGCACCGACGGTCTCGGTCGCCTCACCGAAGTGATCGAAAATCCGGGCGGCTTGAATTACACCACCAACTACAGCTATGACGCACTCGGTAACCTGACTGGCGTGGTGCAGAACGGCTCGCGCAACCGCACCTTCGTGGACGACTCGCTCTCGCGTCTCTTCAGCGCCTCCAATCCTGAGTCCGGCACCACCACGTACACCTACGACGCAGACGGCCACATCGCCACCAAAACGGACGCCCGCAACATCACCACGACCTACTCGTACGACGCGCTAAATCGCGTCACTCAAAAGACGTACTCAGACGGAACCCCCAGCGCGTTCTTCTACTATGACGCATCCAACGTTTGGGGTTACTCGGAGACGAATATGGTAGGCCGACTCAGCGAGGAATGGACCGGCACCTCGTGTTGTGCGACTGGCGGTGCCGAAGTCTTCAGCTACGATCCGATGGGCCGGGTGATTGATGACTACCAATGGCAGCCCTCCGCCGGCTTCACGATTCCCTACACGTACGACCTGCTTGGCGACGTAACTTCGTATGGGAGCGGAACCGGAGCAGATGTCTTTACGCAGTCGTTCAACACCGGAGCACGCGTCACGCAAGTCACGGCCAGTGGGTCAGACCCGAACCATCCCGCCACGCTGGTTTCAAACGTGCATTACAACGCGGCGGGAAACGTGATCTCTGGAACCTTTGGCAACGGCTTGACGGAGACCTTCGCCTACAACGGTCGGCTCCAGCCGTGCCGGTCGAACGTGAATTCCTCCGGGACGGCGTTGAACACCTGCGGCGACTCCGTACCATCCGGCAATTATCTTGACATCGCGACTGGTTACGGCTCGGGGGACAATGGAAACGTGACCTCGTGGTCGGCGGTCGGCGCGCAAGCGTTCAATCGGAGCTATACTTACGATGCTTTGAATCGGCTGGCATCCATGTCGGCCCCCGGAGATCAGTGCACTGGCTTGACGTGGACGTACGACGCCTGGGGCAACCGCACCGATCAGACCGCCACCGGCGGCACCTGCGATACCTTCCACCAATCCGTCAACGGCAGCAACCAATTCGTGAGCGGCTATCAATATGATGCCGACGGCAACATCACCTACGACGGCGTGCATAACTATTATTACGACGCCGAAGATCGGATCGTTCAGGTGGACGGCACCCTCGGGAACTGCTCCACGGCGACGGCGTGTTACCTATACGACGCGCAAGGACGCCGTACCCAGAAGATTACCGGCTCGAACAACATCGGCTATACGTACGATCTGAACGGGCGCGTGAACAGCGAGTGGTGCCAGCCGTGCAACGGCACATATACTGGATGGGGAGGCGGCTACGTATTTTTGGACGGGCGAATGTTTGCCCAATACACGGACGGCACAGTCCTCTTCACGCAAACCGATCATCTCGGTTCCACGCGCCTGCTGACCGGCTATCCGACTCCCGGCATCTCTGCATGCTACGACTACTACCCGTTCGGCGAGATCATCTCGTGCGGAGCCACCGGCGACCAGCCGCAAAAATTCACCGGCTACCTGCGCGATTCCGAGACGAACCTCGACGACGCCAACGCCCGCTACTTCGGCTCTTCCCTCGGCCGGTTCATGTCCCCAGACCCCGAGAACGCCGGCGCCGACATCATGGCTCCGCAGAGCTGGAATATGTACAACTACGCGACCAATAATCCCCTTTCGATGACCGATCCCACGGGCATGGACCCGACGTGCGTTGTGACGACTACCGATTCACACGCCAACGGCACCAGTAACACGGCAGTAAGCTGCACGGGTACCACGGTCTACGTATACGCCCGTCTCGATACGTGGTCCCCGATAACGTTCAACCTCTCCCAGTTGGAAGCAATCGGGCAAGGTGCGCTCAGCACGTGGCAGCAGCTAAAAAGCGCCTACCAATCCGTCCAGAGGGCCCAGCAGTGGGAGCAGGCGTGGCTGGCGAAACATCCGGGAGCCGAAGGCCTGTTGCTCTTAGGCGCGATCAGCGAGGGCGACGACCCAGTCGGCGGAGATATCGAAGGCAACCCGGCCGAACCCGCTGCAGATGCGGGGTTGACAGGGAAGCCCTCCGCATCACCGCCAGCCGATCCAACCCAGCCACCTGGCCCTGGCTGGCGGTGGGAAGGTTCGGGTCCTGCGGGCAGCCAACAAGGGAGCTGGTACAATCCCAGCACGGGCGAGAGCCTCCACCCTGACGTCCCGCACGGCAACATAGGGGCCCACTGGGATTACAAAAATGCGCTGGGCCAAACTTTCCGCGTCTTTCCCGACGGGACGTCTGTGCCAAAATGACCGCTAGACTTGAAATGCGAAAAGAAAGTGACCGCGCTCTCGCCGCTGGATACTTCAGGCAGCAACTCGCACAAGGGAAATCATTGGCAAAGCTCCTACTCGCCTCCGTTGCTTTCGAGGGCGGGGATGTTGCCGCTCTGAGCGCGGTGGTACTCAATCCGAATGAGGCAACGCAGTTCGAATCTGGGCATACCGTAGCGACAGACTCTCAGCTGCAGCGCGTTGCAATCGGGGAAATGAACCTCAGGGGTTATCCTGTACCAAGTACAGTCGGGCAGCTTGGCGAGGCAATTTATGCGCTGCTTTCGGATCCCGACGACCTCTGCTTGCTCGAAAACTCCTTGGCAGAGCCCAGCGACCCATGGATGAAGCGGGCGAAGTCCCGCCTGCTGTTTCATGACACCGAGGTTTACCACGCGATCTTCGGCGTGGAGCGGGACAAGGCTAGGATCGCGAACGCTGTTCGCGAGGCGGAGCACCCAAGGGTGTTTGTGGGCGCAGTTGGTCGCGTTCCATCGGGTATGGGCTGTGATCTGGTATCTATCAGCACTGTTACGGCAGACCAGTTGGCCCAGTTTGCGAAAACCGTTCTCAGTGTGTTCGTGCGGGCCTACGACGGAGAGGGCTATCTCGTGTGGACCAGATCGCCCGCGTAAAGAACAACCCAGATATCCTACTGCACCCCTTTAGCTGGTACCGGCCAGTAAGTAAGGGTCGCACGCACCTGTACCTAAACTGTACCTTCGACCAGTAGCGTTCCTGCCCAGATTTGCTACCGTCGATCTGTTGTCATGCGCGCAGGCGGACAATTCGTCGACGACTGGCTTTGGCCTGACATACTGCCAGAGCGCCGCCGGATTGGGCCTTATGGGACGTGTCGGCCGTTTAAATACCGAATACTACCTCGGCGTCACAAAACAGCGATACCAATACGGCGGGGCAGGCATCCCCTTTGTAAAGGCACCGTACGGCGATCAACCCGCCGACTCTTCTGAAATCGCCAGTGGATATGCTTACCAAGCGGCAGGCTGCAAACAGTGACCAGCTACCCAGTTCGGCTCGCATTCGCTGCTGCCACGCTGTACGTGCTGCTGCTGCTGTCGGGTTGCGGCCACAGCGTCCGTCAGCCGGTCAAGCAGACTACCTCCGGCGACGGTCAATTCACTGCGCTCGTACACCTGGACGAGGGTAGCGCGGTGATAGGCGGGGACTTGTACGCCGTGGAGGTAGTCGAGGCTCGCCCCAAGTGGTACGAGTTCCTCCCGAGAATGAACGGGGCCGGAGTCTGTTTGTTGGAGGGCCGCGGCAGGCTCGACATCTCCTGGGCTGCGCCGAAGGAGCTTGTGGTCACGTGCACAGATTGCGACCGCAGCCGCTTCTATATCGACAAGCGTGAATGGAACGGCGTTGCGATCAAGTACTCATTCCCATCTGCTCCCAGGCCACAATGATCTGCCCGCACAAAGTCAACATTCCCTAACTTCCACAAAATAAAGAAGGTGCTGTCGGCCGCGTTGCGAAAATTCGGAAATCGTCCCCTAGGGCGCGCCATTCCTCATCGTTGACCTAGCAAAGATCAGATCGCAGGGTTTCTTGTACGAAGGATAGATACTTACAGCGTCTCCTTTTTTTCGGAGAGCAATGTCAGTTGGAATGGCTTCGCCTCTGTCCTGGATATTGCTTGGCAACTGCTTCGAGGATGGCGGGCATCTTTAGGGACTGGACCCGCTTTAATGCATTCTGTTTCGCAATCTCGTGTAACATATCGTGCGGGAAACCGTCGTAAATGCGAGTTCAGACCATGAAAGCGGACAGACAGCAGACCGCTTCTCTCCGGCTCACTGATCGAAAGCGGCTCCATAGCGATTCCCTTCGGAGATGGGCCGAGATATCGGTTCTGCTCATCCTGATTTGCTTCACAGCGCGGGCTTTAAGGCCTCAACGTTTCCACGTCCACCCGCAGCGCTCCCCGAGGAGCGCTCATTCCCGTTTCACGGATTCGTCAGAAACCTGCGTCGATATTTCAGCAACCGCCCGTCTCTGCGCGCCTGCGAGTTTGAACGGCCAGGTTCCGTCTCTATCGACGTTCTGGTCGTGCCTTGAGCTGGTTTTTATCGAAACGCCGCCTGCAGAAATGTCGGCGAGCACCGACCTTCCGTCACTTCGCGCTCCTCCCTCCTTGGCGAGTTAGTTCACCAGAGCGGCTGCTTTGCCTCGCGGCGGAATCTGGCCGGGAGAGCTGCACAGCCGGCACATTCATCCTGTTGCAAGAATTCATAATCACAATACCCCACATTTTCTGTCGGCCTGCGGATGCTCAAGTTTCCAGGCAACAACGCGAGGTTAAAGATGAAATTGCTACGGCACTCACCGGTCCCGAAATCCGTTTCGAAAGCCGCCATGATCTTCGGTTTTCTGGGCATGGTCGTTTCTCTAACCGCCTGCTCGGCTGGGAAGCCTTCAGTGCAAGCCGCTGACCCTCCGCAAAAGACAACGGTAGGCGTAGCGACAATCACGCGCGGGAGCCTTCAGCGGGTCCTCCGATTGGCCGCGGAGTTCCGTCCATATCAAGAGATCGATGTGGAAGCAAAAGAGGCAGGCTATGTGAAGGCAATCTACGTTGATATCGGCGACCGCGTGAAGGAGGGTCAACTTCTAGCTGTATTGGAAATTCCCGAGCTACAAGATCAAGTGGACCAGAGTCAGGCGGCCGTGAAAGAGAGCAAGCAGGACATCCAACGCTCGCACTACGAGATCGCTCAAGCGCAGGCGACTTACCAGGCGAGACATTTGGACTACACGCGGCTGGCCAACGTAGCAAAAACGCATCCCAATCTGATCGCGCAGCAAGAAATCGATGACGCCCAAAGCAAGGACCAGGCAGCCGCGGCGAGCGTGGACGCAGCAAAAGCTGCGCTTGCGTCCGCGCAACAACAACTTGCGGTGGCCCAAGCAAATCAGGATCGCGTTGAGACGCTGTTCTCCTACGCACGCATAATCGCGCCTTTCACGGGCGTCATCACTCGCAGGTACGCGGATACCGGCGCCATGATCCAGGCGGGGACTTCGTCGCATACGCAGGCCATGCCGCTGGTGCGCCTTTCGCAAAACGATCTTCTGAGGCTAGACATTCCCGTTCCGGAATCGGTGGTTCCGCGAGTGCACGTGGGCATGGCGGCGCAAGTTCAAGTCCCGTCGCTCAACAAAAACTATCAAGGCAAAGTCGTGCGATTTGCCGACCGTGTAGATGATGCAACGCGAACGATGGACACCGAGATCGACATTCCCAATTCAAAGCTTGAGTTGGTGCCCGGAATGTACGCCTACGCCTCGATTGTGTTGCAGAGCAGGAAGGACGTTCTAACCGTTCCGGTGCAGGCGCTCGATCGAGAGAATGGCAACGTAAGCGTAGACCGCGTTGACCGCACCGGAAAAATACAGAAAGTCTTGGTGCATCTCGGGCTTCAAACTCCCGATCGAGCCGAAGTTCTTTCAGGCCTGCAATTAGGAGACATGGTCGTGGTCAGCGCGCGGAGCGAATTGCGAGTAGGGCAGGAAGTACAGCCGAAGGTGGTTGGCTTGCTGGCTTCGAGTGGAAGCCTCTAGTGCCGCGGTTTGCAATTCGGAATCCGTATCTGATCGTCGTGGTGTGCCTCATTCTGGCCGTAGTCGGAGTGAGCTCTTTGGCGCGCATGCCCGTCGATCTGTTCCCGCCCATCAACATTCCCGAAGTGGTCGTCGCCACCTTTTACAACGGCATGCCCCCCGAGGATATCGAAACCGAAATCACCGGGCGTTTCGAGCGCTTCTTCACCCTGGGCAGCGGCATCGAGCACATCGAGTCGCGTTCCCTGCCGGGCGTGAGCATCATCAAGATCTTCTTCCAGCCCGGCACCAATGCCGATTCCGACGTCACCGAAATTTCCAATCTAGCCATGGCCAATCTGCGGAGGCTGCCGCCCGGAACGCTCCCGCCCGTGGTGTTGAAGTTCGACGCTTCCAGCCTTCCGGTGTGCCTGATCACCCTGAAGGGCCAGGGACTCAGCGAAACGCAGCTGCGGGACTTGGGACAATTTGCGGTGCGCAACCAGCTGGCCACCGTGCCGGGAGCATCGGTTCCGCCTCCGTTCGGCGGCAAATACCGGCAGATCATGGTGTACGTCGATCCGCTGAAGCTGCAGGCGTATGGCCTAAGCCCGATGGACGTGGTTCGCGCGGTGGACTCCTCCAACCTGATCCTGCCGGCCGGCGACGCCAAAATTGGCCCCTTCGATTACAACATCTACACCAACAGCCAACTCCAAAATGTCGC
>JBOGMW010000180.1:0-30192 GCA_050746805.1 Candidatus Acidiferrales bacterium
GAAATATTCCGAGGCGATGGTGAGGGTGACGAATACCGCGAGAATCAGGCACATCAGCGAATAGGGATCGCGGAATCCGAAAATGGCGGCGATGGCTCCGGCGAGGATTCCTCCTCCCAGCGGCCACGCGAAGTTGCGCTTGAGCGCGTCAAAAGATGTTTTGCGCCAGGCCAGCAGCGGGCCGACTCCGGTGAGCAGCAGCAGGAAAAGAGCGATGGGGACGTTCACTTTATTGAAGAACGGCGGGCCCACGCTGATCTTGCTGCCCACCACCCATTCCGAAAGCACCGGGAAAAGCGTGCCCCACAGCACGGCGAAACAGGCCGCCAGCAGGACGAGATTGTTGAAGAGGAAACTCGATTCGCGCGAGACCAGCGAATCGAGTTGGTTGTCGCTGCGCAGATAATCGCGGTTCTTCCACCAGGCCGCGAGACACACGGCAAAAATCATCGCCAGGAAAACGAGGAACCAATTGCCGATGGAGGATTGCGCGAAGGCGTGCACCGAGCTGATCACGCCCGAGCGCGTCAGAAACGTTCCGAGAATGCATAACATGAAGGTGGTGAACACCAGCCACACGTTCCAGACTTTCATCATGCCGCGTTTTTCCTGCATCATCACGGAATGCAAAAAGGCCGTGCCGGTTATCCACGGAAGCAGCGCGGCGTTTTCCACCGGATCCCATTCCCAGTAGCCGCCCCAGCCAAGGACGGCGTAGGCCCAATGCGCGCCCAGCAGGATGCCGACGCCCAGCAGACACCAGGCGACCATGGTCCAGCGACGCGTGATGTGGATCCATTTTTCCCCGGGATAGCGGCTCAGCAGCGCGCCGAGCGCAAAGGCGAACGGCACGGTGAATCCCGTGTAGCCGAGGTAGAGCATCGGCGGGTGAATCACCATTTCGGGATATTGCAGCAACGGGTTCAGTCCGCTGCCCGACGTGAGCGTAGCGAGGTGCATGGCGCCGGAGGAATCAGCGCCGGCGATCACCTGGAATGGACTGGCGACGAAATTGTTCAGCGTCAGAAAGAAAATCTGCACGCCGGCAAGGATCACGCCAACCCACGGCATCAATTCCGGATGGCGCTTGCGGTTGAGGAACAGAGCCAGAAAGGCGAACATCGACAGCAAGAACGACCACCAGAGCAGCGATCCTTCTTGTCCGGACCAGAGCGCGGCAAATTTGTAGAAGCCCGGCAGAGCGCGGTTGCTGTGTTCGGCCACATAGGCCAACGAAAAATTGTCAGTAAAAAAGAAATATTCGAGAGAGGCGACGGCCAGCGCGACCAGTCCGAAAACCGCCATGCCCGCGTGGCGCGCGCTCTTGGTGAGCAGCTGCTTGCGAGTGTAAATGCCGATCAGGCCGCCGACGAAGGCGTACACCGCCGCGAGGAACGCGAGCAGCAGTGCAAATGAACCAAAAATATCCACGGAGCCCCCTTAGGCGATTTCGCGGCGGCCGGCAGAAAACCGGCGCGTTAACTTTTGCCGGTGGCCATGGCGCTGACGCCCGGCGGCGCGGCCTGATATTTCGAAGCGCACTTGGCCTGCACCTGCTCGGCAACGAAGCTGCCTTGCGGCGTCAGGCGGCCATCGACGAGAGCTTGGGCGCCACCTTTAAACGTGTCTGGAAGGGGAGCGGTGCCGACGTAGCTGACCGGAAGCTGCTTGCCATTTTCTTCGAGGACGAAATTGATGTGGCCGTCCACGTGGGCAATGGAGCCTGTGAGGACGTCTCCGGAAACGCGCATGCGCTGGTGCAGAGCCTGCCCATGAAGCGTGGTTAACTCGGAAATGGTGTGGTAATAAGTCTTACTTTGCGTGTAGCCGACGTAAGCCAGGGCTAAAAGTGCGACGATAATTATGGTCGATCCAATTATGAACTTTCCACGGGCCTTCATAGCTGACTCCCATCCGTTCCCCTTCGGCGGGAACCCTGGATTGTAGCACAGCGATGCGGGCACACCACCGGCAAGATGACGCGGCGCGAAGGCTCAAGCTCAAATCATCGAACCGCCGGTGGTGCCGATCGAATTATTCGTTTTCAGCGGCTGCCAAGCCGGCGGGAAGAGGCGAATTCGCAATCGGTGCAGCAACTCCATTGGTATCCGCTGCGGCGCCGAGTTTGGCGCGAAGGCAGCCGACCAGCTCTGGCGCGAGATTCGAGATAGCCATGCCTTCAGAGACGATGAATTTGCAGCTTAGAATCGGGCGGGCGCGATCGTCATCCGGAAGATGGCAATCGACGCGGCAGAACTGGCACTCCTGGTTCCAGCAGAAGCGCCCGTAGGGAATTGTCTCCGGGCTTATGAATTGAAATGCGCGGAGCAGGGAATTGCGCTCCGGCACCAGAAACATCTTTCCCAAGATGCTAATTTCCACGAGTTTTTCGTACGGTCGAAATACGTCTGACATCAGCGTCGCCTCGCCCTCTGCCGTGGATAGCCCCGTGCATAAAAACTAGATCACCGCGAAGGATGGAGCAACCGCAATGCGGAGGAACGTGCCTAATGCTCCAATGGGAGGTACTAAGGGCAGGGCGAGTCAGCGCCTTTTAAGCGAAAAATTGGCCCATGGAGCGGAATTTTTCGTAGCGCCGGTCGATCAACTGCTGCGGCGGCAATGCGGCCAGATCCTTGAGCGCGCGTTCGATAACGGGGTCGAGCAGCTTCACGGTCGCTTCATGGTCATTGTGCGCGCCGCCTTCGGGCTCGGGGACGACTTCGTCGATCAGCTTGAGTGCCAGCAAATCGGGAGCGGTGATTTTCAGCGCTTCAGCGGCAAGTTCGGCTTTGGTGGAGTCGCGCCACATGATGGAGGCGCAGCCTTCAGGCGAGATCACCGAGTAAATGGAGTTTTCAAGCATATAGACGCGGTCGCCCACGGCGATGGCCAGGGCCCCGCCCGAACCGCCCTCTCCCGTGATGGTGACGATTATGGGCACAGGCAGCCGCGCCATTTCGCGGATGTTGTAAGCGATGGCTTCCGCCTGGCCGCGTTCCTCGCCATCGACTCCGGGATAGGCCCCCGGCGTATCGACGAAAACGAAAATTGGGCGCCCAAATTTCGCCGCCAGGCGCATAGCGCGCAGCGCCTTGCGGTAGCCTTCGGGTTTCGACTGACCGAAATTGCGGGCCACGCGCTGCTTGGTGCCGCGTCCTTTCTGCGTGCCGACCACAAGGCAGGGATTTCCATGAAATAGGGCCATGCCGGTGATCATGGCAGCGTCGTCGGCAAAGCCGCGGTCGCCGTGAATTTCGCTGAAGTTTTCAAAGAGCAGGCGGATAAAGTCGTCGGTGTAGGGCCGCTGAGGATGACGCGCCAGTTGAACCTTTTTCCAGGAGGCGAGATTGGCGTAGAAGTCGCGCTTGAGCTCGTCAACTTCCTTGCGGATGCGCGAAATGTCGTCGGCTGTGGCGGTGGAGGGTTCGGCGAGGTGGTCGAGTTCGGAGACGTCGCGTTCTAGCGCGTTAATGGCGCTTTGGCGCAGCTTTTGTTTTTCGGCGATGGTTGCGTCCGCGGCGCGGATGGCGGCTCGCGGAGACACCGGCGTTGCGTCCGACACATCGTCAGTACTCGGAACGGTCGAAGCCCAAGCGGAAGCCGACGCGCCGGCGGCAAGTTGGCGCTGCCGCGCGCGTTCTTGCAAACGGCGCAGCCTCTCGCGGGCCAGCCTCCGGCGCTCGTGCTTGTCGGCTGGCGTCGTCACGGAACCACCTCCACGGAATCGGCGCCGCAGATTTCGCGAACGCGCGCCACCAGTTCGGAATCAGCGCTCACGGCCCCGGAAGCTTCGAGAGTGGCTTCCAGCCCGTTATCTTTCACCAAGCCAAATTCCACGCGGCAGCGCCCAGGGCGGCTGGCGAACAGCTCTTGGAGTTGATCGAGCGTGCCGGCGTCCATCGTATTCAAGAGAACGCGAACGCGCAGCAAGCTCGGCGATGAGCCGTTTTTCGCGGGCGAGCTCACCTGATCGAGCAGCTTTGCATCGGCAACGATCAGGCGCGTGCCAACGTCCTCGACAGCCACTCGCGCCTTCACCAACAGCGGAGTAGCGGGCTTGAGGATCGGCTCTAGTTTCTGAAAGGCCTCCGGAAACGCCAGCGCCTCGATCACGCCAGTGCGGTCCTGCAGCGTCAAAATCGACCAGCGGGCGCCGCGCCGCGAACGCATGGGGCGAATTTGCACGATGATTCCCGCCACGGTGAGGTCCTCTCCGTTACGGCGTCCTTCGACCGACGAAAGCTCCACGGCTTTCAATTCTTGCAGCAGCCCCGCAAATCTATCGAGCGGATGGCCGGAAATGTAGAAGCCGAGAGTGGCGTATTCGGCGGCGAGCAGTTCGTGCTCCGTCCACTCCTCAACCTCCGGAAGCATCTCGGGTGGCGCCACGGTGGCCGCGGAACCTCCTGCGAACAATCCGTGCTGTCCGCTTTCCTTGGCGCGCTGAACTTTCTGGGCACGGTCGATGGCACGATCGATTGCGGCGACTAACTGGGCGCGATGGCCGCCCAAACCATCCATGGCGCCCGAACGAACCAAGCTTTCGAGCACGCGTTTATTGAGCAGCCGTGTGTCGATAGCCTCGCAAAACTCGAAGAGGTTCGTAAAGTTCCGCAGATCGACGCGCGCGGCCAGAATGCCTTTCACCGTGTTTTCGCCGACATTTTTAATAGCGCAAAGGCCGAAACGAATGGCCTCGCCAACGGGAGTGAAATTCAGGGCGCTGGAGTTGACGTCCGGTGACAGCACGGTAATGCTCATGCTGCGCGCTTCGTTGATGTACTTCACCACTTTTTCGGTGTTGCCGGTTTCCGACGTGAGCATGGCGGCCATGAATTCGACCGGATAGTGGGTCTTCAGCCAGGCGGTTTGGTACGCGAGCAGGGCGTAGGCGCAGGAATGCGATTTGTTGAAGCCATAGCCTGCGAACTCGGCCATCAAGTCGAAAATCTTTTCGGCCTTCTTGGCCGGAACCTTTCGCGCGGCGCAGCCGGTAAGGAACTTTTCGCGTTGGGCGGCCATTTCCTCCGGCTTCTTTTTGCCCATCGCGCGGCGCAATAGATCCGCGTCGCCCAGGGAAAATCCCGCCAGACGATTGGCGATTTGCATCACCTGTTCCTGGTACAGAATCACGCCCCAGGTCTCGGACAAAATTTCTTCGAGCGCGGGCAAATCGTAGGCAACTTTCTTCTTGCCGTGCTTGCGTCCGATGAAATCGTCGATCATGCCGCCCTGAATTGGGCCGGGACGGTAGAGGGCGTTGAGCGCCGTCAAATCTTCCAATCGCGATGGCTGATAGCGCTTCAGAATGTCGCGCATGCCGTGCGATTCGAACTGGAATATGCCGGTGGTGTCGCCGCGCGAAAATAGCTCGTATGTTTTCGCATCATCCAATGGCAGTGCGGAAAGGTCGACCGTCACCTGGCGGTTCTGCTCGATCAGTCGCACGGCGTCGTCCAGCACGGTAAGCGTGGTCAGGCCCAGGAAATCCATCTTCAGCAGGCCGATGCGCTCGAGCGCGTTCATGTCGTACTGCGTGGTGATTTCATCCTTGTTCGACTTATACAGCGGGACGATTTCGGTGAGCGGCCGCGGCGAGATCACCACTCCGGCCGCGTGCGTGGAGGCATGGCGCGCCAGCCCTTCCAGGCGCAGCGCCACTTCCACCAATTGCTTCACGCGCTCATCGGATTTGCGCAGCGAATCGAGCTGCGGCGATTGCTTCAGGGCGTCTTCCAGCTCGATGTTAAGCGTGGCGGGAACAAGCTTGGCGATCTTGTCCACTTCGGTATAGGGCATGTCGAGCGCGCGTCCTGCGTCCTTCAACACCGCCTTTGCGGCCATGGTACCGAAGGTGATGATTTGTGCCACGCTCTCGTTACCGTAGGTTTGCCGGACGTATTCGATCACTTCGCCGCGCCGGCGCATGCAGAAGTCGATATCGATATCGGGCATGGACACGCGCTCGGGATTCAAGAAGCGCTCGAAGAGCAGATCGTATTGCAGAGGGTCGACGTCCGTGATCCGCAGAGCGTAGCTCACCAGGCTTCCCGCGGCCGAGCCGCGTCCGGGGCCCACCGGCACGCCTTGCGATCGCGCGTAACGGATGAAATCCCAGACGATCAGGAAATAACCGGCGAAGCGCATCTTCTGAATCATCTGGATTTCGGCCGCCAGGCGCTTTTGATATTCCGCTATCGGATGGCGCAGACGGTTTTCGGCGGCAAGACGTTCGAGTTGCGGGACGCGAGAGGCGAAGCCTTCATTCGCCACACGCTCGAAATACGAATCGGCGGTGGCACCCTCTGGAACCTTGAATTCAGGAAAAGGGTCGTTGACGCGCTTGATCTTCACGTTGCAGCGCGCGGCGATGTCCACGGTGCGCAATACCGCGTCGGGCAGTTCGCGAAAGACTTGAAACATTTCCTCCGCGGTCTTGAAATAGAACTGATCGGTCGCGAATTTCATCCGCTGCGTGTCGCTCATGGTCTTGCCGGTCTGGATGCACATGAGCACTTCCTGCGCGTGGGCGTCCGACTGCGTCAAGTAATGGCAATCGTTGGTGGCCACCAGCGGAATGCCGGTTTCCTTCGACAACTTCACCAGGTCGCGATTGACGCGCGGCTCGACGTCCAGGCCCTGATCCTGCACTTCGAGGAAGAAGTTGCCCTTGCCGAAGATATCGCGCAGGCGATAGGCGTTAGTGCGCGCCTGATCGTATTTTTCGGAGAGCAGCGCGTCCGCCACTTCGCCGCGCAGGCAGGCCGATAACGCAATTAACCCGCTGCTGTGCTTGGCGAGTAGGCCGTGGTCAATGCGCGGCTTGTAATAGAAGCCTTCGAGGAATCCAGTGGAAACCAATTTGATTAGGTTTTTGTAGCCTTCTTCGTTCTCGCAAAGCAGAACCAGATGGTTTGACCGCTCGGCATCGGCGCCGCGATTCTTGTGGTTATCCGGCGCGACGTACACTTCGCAACCGATGATGGGTTTCACGCCGTGGGTGGTGGCTTCGTGATAGAACTTCGCGGCGGCAAAGAGGTTGCCGTGGTCCGTGACGGCTACCGCGGGCATGCCCCGGCGCGCTGCCTCGGACGTCAATTCGCCGATTTCGCAGGCGCCATCGAGGAGAGAGTAGTCCGTATGCAGATGTAAGTGAACGAAATTTCCGCCCGCCGAGGTTGTCATGCGAAACTCCATTCTAAACCAGCTCAGGGGAATCGGAAACGCAAACCTGCTGCGACGGAATACGGGATGAATGTTTGGGCGCCCCAGGGACGACTATGTCGCGCGAGTGGCGCAACTTTTGGCATGGAAAGGGGTTTAGTTTGAGCGGAATGGTATGAATCTGTGCAACCGCCTAGCTTGGTTGGTACTCTAAATGAGCTGAGGTGATTGTCATCGGCTGAACCGTTCAATGGACCGCCGCCGCGTGTCGCGGCAGCGTCCGAATCTTCGCGGAGGATACATGCGCTTGTACAAGTACGTTCCCGTTGCGGCATTATTTGCTTTCGGTACTCTGTTCGTTTGTGCGCCCAGCGCACGCGCGCAATACCACTTCGGCTACTCGACCCCTCGCAATATTGAGATCACGGGCTTTGGAGGCGGTCGGTTCTTTGGGAACGTCGATTTGCCAACCGATCCCGATTTCGACTATCTGAAAATCGACAAAAGCTACGATTACGGACTAATGGGCGATATCGACTTATTCGGGCCGTTGCAGGCCGAAGTAATGTGGAGCCGCCAGCCTACTTCGCTTGAGGCTCATTTAATAACCGATGGAAGTTTGTCTCCGGCAGGAAACGCGACGCTCGACGACTATCAGTTTGGACTGCTCTACCAGTTTCACGATTCCCAGTCCAAGTTGCGGCCCTACATCGGTGGAGGCATCGGCTTCACACATTGGGGAAATGCTTCGAACGTTGGCCTCCCTTTTAAAAATACGGTCGGATTCAATTTCGGTGGTGGCGTGAAATATTATTTTGTCAAACACTTCGGCGCGCGAATTGACTTTCGCTGGCTGCCCACACGCACCACATCACAACTGGCCCAGTATTGCGATCCGTTCTATGGTTGCTACGCGGCCAACCAAAACAATTACGCGGAGCAGATTCAGCTGAACGGCGGTCTGATTTTCCGCTTCTAGGCCACCGATCCGAATGCGAATGCGAGGGCGCGGGGCAGTTTCCCCGCGCCGCAATCCTTAAAAGTCGTCTGATTTTTGGGTGAAGGTAAAGCCGGGAAGATCTGGGGCGGCGCCCGCGCGCGAAATCTTTACGCGCAGCGGCGGCTGCTCTTCGGAGCCGGTCTTGCGCAGGACGGCGAAGCTGGTAAGCGCTTCGTTGTAAACCTTGGTGATGAGATAGGTGTCGCCGGTGTCTTCCTTTTTCCACACCTGGCCAACTTGAATCTTCTGTATGGGCACGTTATGAATGTAAAGAGATTCTCCCGAAGCGTCAAGACGCACCAGGACGCTTAATTTCTAGCAAAAACCCCGCTGTGCGCCTCGGTGATGAAAATATCTTCTGTTTCCGGCCGAGACCCGGCTGCAAATGGCCTTGTGAAGCTTCACAGAGCGTCCGTAGCTCCTCAGCCGTCGTGCGCGGGTCCATAGTGGGAGTGCAGCTTCTGATCGCCCTGCGGGGCTCTGAATCGCGATTCCAGTTCTCACTTGAGCCTGTTACCGGATGCGTCGGGGTCGAACATGCAGCCATTGAATCGCCCGATGGCAGAGACTTTTTCTCTTGCAGAGCCCGCCAGTTGTGGCATCTTAGAAGCAGCAGGCTGAATTTCCCGGATTCCAGCGTACGGTTTTTGTTCGCTGGGGCGGCACAATCATGGCAGCGGATAAACGAATTGCGGTGGTTCTTTTTCAGTTAGGTGGGCCGGACACGCAGGAAGCCGTCGAGCCTTTCCTCTACAATCTTTTTTGCGACCCGGACATCATCAATTTCCCTGGGTCATTTTTGGCGCGGAAACCGCTTGCCAAGCTGATTTCCACCACGCGCTCGAAAAAAGTTCGGCAGCACTACGCGGAAATTGGCGGAGGCTCGCCGATCCGGCGCCTCACCGAACAGCAGGGCATCAGCCTGGAACGCGCGCTGCGCCCGCACATACCGGTGCGCTGCATCGTCGCCATGCGCTATTGGCATCCGAACACGCAGGAAGCGATCGCCGCGCTGGAAAGCGCACCTTACGACGAACTGGTGCTGCTGCCGCTGTACCCGCACTATTCTTTTGCCACCACCGGGAGCAGCCTGAAGGAATGGCATCGGCTGTTTAAGCCCAAGGTTCCGGTGCAACGCATCGATCATTTCTACGATCACCCGGACTACATTGCCGCGATCGTGGAGCGTATCAACGGCGTGCTTGAGAATTTGCCGGATCCGGACGACGTCTGCCTGGTATTCAGCGCGCACGGGCTGCCGGTGACTCTCGTTGAAAACGGCGATCCTTATCCAAAGCACATCGCGTCAACGGTCGAATTGGTTCGAGAACTGGGCGCGTGGCCGAATCCGCACGTGCTCTGTTTCCAGAGCAAGGTGGGCCCGCAGAAGTGGCTGGAGCCTTCGCTGACCGGCACGATTGCCAAGCTCGCGAGCCAAGGAATGCGGCGCATGGTGGTGATTCCGATCGCGTTCCTGACCGATCACATCGAGACTCTGCACGAAATTAATATCGAGGCACGCGAATACGCGCACTCGCTAGGCGTTGAGGATTTTTACATGACGCCGGGGCTGAACGATTCGCCTCTGCTAATCCGCGCGATGGCCGATTTGGTGCTGCGCGCCGTGGGCCACCGCGCAGGCGTCGCCACGCTGGCGCTGTAATATCTCCAAGCGCGCTCTTCAAGCTAAGGCTTTCCTGCCCGCCTTGTCTGGCACGAACCACCCGCTTTCCGATTACCGGCTGTCGCGTTCCCGCGTGCTATAAGTAATCGTGTAAGCTGCGGACCGTTCCGGCCCGCCTGCGAGGCACTTTGGAATTTTCGCTCACCGACGAACAGCAGCAGCTTCGCCGCACCGTCCGCGAATTCGCGGGGGCGGAAATCGCTCCGCACGTAATGGAATGGGACGAAGCCTCGCGTTTTCCTTCGGAACTTATTCCCAAGCTCGCCGAAATGGGTTTTCTCGGCGTGATTTTTCCAGAAAAATATGGCGGCGCGGGGATGGGATACGTCGAGTACGCGCTGATCATCGAAGAGCTTTCGCGCGTCGATGGCTCCATCGGAATTATCGTCGCGGCGCACAATTCGCTGTGCAGCAATCACATCTTCAAGTTTGGCACCGAAGCTCAGAAGCAAACGTATCTCGTGCCGCTCGCGCAAGGCAGGAAGCTTGGCTGCTGGTCGCTCACCGAGCCTGAAGCCGGTTCCGATGCCGGGGGCACGCGCACCGTCGCCGTAAAACAAGACTCTTCGTGGCTGCTCAACGGCTCGAAAACGTTCACCACCAATGGACATTACGCCGACGTGTGTGTAGCCATGGCGGTTACCAACCCTGAAAAGCAGCATCATGGAATCTCGGCTTTCATCATCGAGCGGGGAACTCCTGGCTTTCGCCCCGGCAAAAAAGAAAACAAGCTCGGCCTGCGCGCCAGCGATACCAGCGAAGTGGTGTTCACCGATTGCCGCGTGCCCGCTGAGAATTTGCTTGGGCGCGAAGGCGAAGGATTCGTCAACTGCCTGCAAATTCTCGATGGCGGACGCATTTCCATCGCCTCGCTTGGCCTCGGCATGGCGCAAGGCGCGTATGAATCCGCGCTGCGCTACGCCAAGGAACGCAAGCAGTTCGGCAAGGCCATCGCCGAGTTTCAGGCCATTCAGTTCAAGCTCGCGGACATGGCTACGCAGATCGAAGCCGCCCGCCTGCTCACCTATCGCGCCGCTTGGCTCGCCGACCGCGCCGCCGCGTCCGCAGATGGCGCTCGTATCACGCGCGAGGCGAGCATGGCGAAGCTCTACGCCGGAGAAGTGGCCGTGCGAGTGGCCAACGAAGCGGTGCAGATCCACGGCGGTTACGGCTTCATCAAGGATTACCCCGCCGAGAAGTATTATCGCGACGTCAAGCTCTGCACGATCGGGGAAGGTACCAGTGAGATTCAGCGGCTCGTCATAGCCCGCAAGCTTTTGGGAAAATGAGGCTATAATTCCCGCTCTCATGCCCGGCTTCCTCTCCAACTTATTGCGCGCCATGCAATCCCGGCGCGGCGGCGACATGCAGTTCCTCTGCCATCGCCTGCTTTCCGAACGCGGCGAGGCTTCGCAAACCGCCGTGGCGCAGGAAATCATCACCAACTACCGCGCCATGGATCCCCCGCAGCGCGCTGGCTTCTTTGAGATGCTCTGCAGCGAGTTTTCGCCGGACCCCGCCAACATCCGCCGCGCCGCATCGGAATACGAGAAAACGCCCGGCACGAAGACTCTCGCGGCGCTTTCCGCTGCCGTCGAGGCCCCGCGCCAGGAACTTATCCGGCGCATCAACACGGCGCCTGGGGGCACGGAAACTCTAGTGGCGCTGCGCGGCGATCTTCTCGAATCCTCGCGCAATGGCCATGCCGCTAGTTTCGAGCCGCTCGACGCCGACCTTCGGCATCTCTTCCGCTCCTGGTTCAACCGCGGCTTCTTGCGCCTGGAACGCATCAGTTGGCAGACCTCCGCGCTAATTCTAGAAAAGCTGATCCGCTACGAATCGGTGCATGAAATCAACGGTTGGGCCGACCTGCGTCGCCGCTTGGCAGCGGATCGCCGCTGCTTCGCGTTTTTTCATCCCGCGCTTGCCAGCGAGCCGATCATTTTCGTGGAAGTGGCGCTTTCGGACGGGATCCTTGGCGAACTCGAACCGCTGCTGGACGTCAATGCGCCCGTTGGCGACCCCGCGCGCGCCGATACGGCGATTTTTTATTCCATCAATAACTGCCTCAATGGTCTGCGCAACGTGCCGTTTGGAAATTTCCTCATCAAACAGGTGGTGACCGAGCTTGCCGCCGAGCTTCCCAACATAAAGATCTACAGCACACTTTCGCCGATGCCGCGCTTTGCCCAAGCCCTGCGCGACAACTTAAATAAGGACGGTTTCACGCACCAGCGCATCATCCGTCTTCTGGAGGATTTCGCTCCTAGCCTGGAGTTAGCCGGCGCGAAGAAAGATCCTGCCGATGCGTTTTTGCGGCTGCTCGATCGCTCGCACGAGCGTCTGCCTTCGCTCGCCGGACGCCGCGCTCTCGCCGCGCCGCTGCAACGTCTCGCGCTCGCTTACCTCACCCACGCGCGCAAAGACGGCAAACTCTACGATCCCGTCGCCTTCTTCCATCTTTCCAACGGCGCGCGCATCGAGCGCATCAACGCCTACGGCAATTTGCGCCCCTACGGGATCGAGGAGTCCTTCGGCGTCACCGTCAACTACCGCTACGTCCCCGACGATCTCGAAGAAAATCACGAACGCTTCGTCCGCGGCCAAATCCAAGTTTCTCGCGCGCTCTCGCGCGAGCTGGAAGCCGTCTCCGCCGCCTGGCAGTAGCTTTCTCGGCCGATGCTATACTCCGCCGCATGGCATCGGCAGTTTGGAAACCCGTCGCTCGATGGTGCGCCGCGCTAATAGTGTGCGCCGTTTCCTTCTTCTTCGTGTTCTTGTGGATCGCCTCTGCCCCGGTGCTCGAACATGGGCCAGCCCAACTTCTAGACGCGATTCACTTCGAGCCGATAAACGCGGCACTTGATCTCATTTCTATCGCAATAGCAGCGGCAGTTTTCGCAGCGTGGATCGCCCCAAGCTGCTATTCAGTCGGCTTCGCGCTGGGGAGCCGGCCCATCAGTCGCATCCAGGTTGCGGCCATTCTGTGGTTGGGTTTAGTTGGTCTGATGATGTGGCGCGGCTATCCATCGACCACATCCGCCATGCGGACCGCATCAGCCACAATGGCCGGTGTCGTGCTTGTGGCTGGCACGATTTGGTCCATTAAGAGCAAACGGCGAAACCCGCTCGCCGTCGCAACTACTGTCGCTTGTCTCCTTTTGTTAGCATTGCCGTTTTGGGTGGCTTTCGCAATAGCCATGCCGGACCCGCCGCAAGCGCAACTTCTCTGGTCCGTCCACCTCGAAAACCACGACGCCCTGGGAATGAATACAAGCTCCGAGTATGGCTCCCAGCGGCAAGTGGTAATCGTCGGAGACCGAGTCGTAGTCGCTTACGACATCGGCTCTACGTGGTACGAAGACAGGAAACCAATGTCGAGCTATCGGTTGGTATCTCTCGATCTACACACCGGCGCTACGAAGAATTCGAAGGAGTTTGTCGCAGGTTGGGGCATCGGACAGCCATACTTAAACGTCGCGAATGACGGCAGGCTCATGCTTGTGCACGCGCGCATGTCCCTGGACAATTCGAGTGTTCCCTCGACGGCAACTCTGGCGACGCAAAATGCGGAAGCCACGGTTTGGGCAAACCCTGGAGATACGCCGCTCGACCCGCGAACCCTATCGCCAGCAGGTAAGTCACTGGAATGGGCACAGCCATCGCCAGGCGGCACACGTGAACGCTATGTGAACGACAATGTGGTGTGGGACGCACAGTACGGAACTTTTGCGGCAGCGTCCGATAACGGCAGTCGCTATGCGTTCGAATTCAGCGACAGCAGAGGCGATTTTCCTGAGGTTCTGTACGAGCATTTTATAATTTATGACGCAGCCTCAAAACAGCCGATTGCGATTGTGCGAATGAAAAATCTCCCCGAGCGACAGTCCTGGTCGGCGCTCTCAGGCGAGGGCGAATACTTTGTTTGCGGCAGTCCGAGATCCCTGAACCTTTATCGCCTTCCTGAATAAGTCTTAACGTTTCGCCTTTTGTTTGAAGTGTGAGGTCTCGCCCGCTAACTTTCGCTTAAACTTGAGGGACGACGAAGCGCGTTCAGCCGCACTAGGAGAATTCAATGAATCTGCGAACCATCGCCGCAAGGCTCGCCTGCACATTTGAAGGCGACAGTACTCTCGAAGCTACTGGCGTGGCCGGGCTGGATGACGCCGCCCCGGGCGATCTGACGTTCCTCTCGAACCGCAAATATCTGCGCGCGCTCGCGACCACACGCGCGTCGGCGGTGCTGATCGCGCCGGGCGAGCCTTGCCCCGAAAATCTCGCCGCGCTGCGGTCGCAAAATCCGTATCTCGATTTCGCTCGCGCCATCGAGCTGTTTCATCCCGCGCCGCATTTCGCTCCTGGAGTGCATTCCACGGCGGTCATCGCGGATTCCGCGCAGGTGGGAGTGGGCGCGCACATTGGGCCGTATTGTTATATTGCCGATGACGTGCAAATCGGCGACCACGCGGTGCTGCACAGCTTCGTCACCATTTATTCCGGCGCGCGCATCGGCAGCCACTTTTTCGCGCACTCGCACGCGTGCGTGCGCGAAAACTGCCGCATTGGCGACCGCGTGATTTTGCAAAATGGAGTGGTGATCGGCAGCGACGGCTTCGGCTTCGCGCGCCAGGCCGATGGCCGCTGGTACAAGATGCGCCAAGCAGGCACCGCGGTGCTCGAAGATGACGTGGAAATCCAGGCGCACAGCGCCATCGACCGCGCCACCGTCGGCGAAACCCGCATCGCGCGGGGCGCCAAAATCGACGATCTAGTCCTCGTCGGCCACGCCTGCAAAGTAGGAGAAGATACGCTGCTGTGCGGACAGGTCGGCCTCGCGGGATCGACGACGGTCGGCAATCATTGCATCCTTGCCGGACAAGTCGGCGCAGCGGGGCATTTGACCATCGGCGACGGTGCCACCGTTTCGTCGCAAAGCGGCGTCCCGTCCGATGTGCCGCCGGGGGCGGTTTATTCCGGATACCCCGCTATGGACAACCTCGCCTGGCGCAAGTCCGTCGCGGTCTTCAATCGCCTGCCTGAATTGCAAAGGGAACTGCGCGAACTCCGCGCCGCCCTCGCCCGCCTCGAATTGCGCTGAGCGGCGTACGCCCCGGCCCTCGCGTTTTAGGGGGTCGGAGCTTCAACTCCGACATTGCCTTGGCACTGAAAGCGACGGAGTGACGAGCAGGTTCATAGGGAACATCATGCTGGCCCGTCACGTATTCCTTGCCGCTTAGCATCCCAAGCAGATTCACGATTGTTTCTGCATATTCTGCAGGTCGTGCTACCTTGGATTGTTTTTATTGCCCGCTCTGACGCAACTGGGCAGCCAGCCTGAAGCGCGGCGCCGGCAGACGTAGCGCGTCGGTAGGACGGGAAAGGAGCACAACGAAATTGCCTCGATCGTTGGCAGTCCGACCTCACCTCCGAGCGACGCCAATCTTGGTGTTTCCTTGCGGATCGAATGGGTGATCCAATTTTCGCCTCTTCTTCCCGCTCAAGTATCGCTTTAGGGCGGAACAGTCATTCGACCTTAGATGCTCCTAAGCTGCTGAAAACAAAAGAAGGCGGCACAGCAAGGGCGGAACGTCGCGGTGCACGCTGCGTCACAGCGTCAGGCGCCAATTCGCGTCTAGAACCGGCGGCAGGGCTCCAGCGTTGCACGCATGCCTGCTAGACAGTGCGGCTGGAAGATGCCGCGCTAGCGGCTATCGGGCGCGCGCGGACGCGCAGCACTTTGCGCTGGTTGGCTTCCAGCACGTCGAAGCGAAGGCCGTCGAATTCGATGAGTTCGCCGACGCGCGGCACGTGGCCGACAATTCCATTCAGCAGCCCGGCGACGGTGGTAGCGCCAGAGTGCCCGGCAATCGCATCAATCGGCACGCCAAAAAGCTCGGCCAGCTTATCCACGGGGATGCTCCCGCGCAGCACCATGGCGCCGCTGGCTTCGCGCACCACGTCCGGCGCGGGATGGCGGTCTTCTTCGCCAATTTCGCCCACAATCTCCTCAACCAGATCCTCGACCGTGACGACGCCGGCCACCAGCCCGTACTCGTCGATTACTACCGCCATTTGCTGATTTTTGCGCTGCATCTCTTTCAGCAGCTCCGAGCCGAATTTTGTCTCCGGGACGAACAACGCAGGCCGCATGATCTCGCGCACGCTGCGCCGTGCCGCATCTCGTTCCGGAACTCCCAGCATGTCGCGAGCGATGGCGATGCCGACGATTTCGTCCAGCGATTTCTCGTAGACGGGAAGGCGCGAGAACTTGGTTTCCACGATGCGCTCGCGCAATTCCTCAAGCGTGGCTTTCGCGGAGATGGCGATCACGTCAGGACGCGGAGTCATCACGTCTCGGACGCGCTTGTCGCCAAATTCGATCACTTGCTCGATCAGCCGCGCGTCGTCCTGCTCGATCAATCCCTCTTCGGTGGCCGCGTCCATCAGCGCTTCGATTCCTTGCTGCTCGGCGGCCGGGGCGCTGGGCTCTTCCTCGGAAAGCCGCAGTACGGAGGACGTCATATCGAGGGCCGCATGGATGGGCCAACTGATCCAGACCAGCAGACGCACCAGCGGAACCACAGGCTTGATCCACGTGCCGCGTGTCCCGGCGACCAGCAGCGCGGGGATCAATTGCATCGCAAGCACCACTTCCGCGCCGAGAAACAAAATTCCTTCCACGGTTTCTTCCCAAACCTGGGGCACGAACCGCACCACGCCGCCGGCCGTCAGCACCGCCACCAGCACCAGCCACAATCGCGCCAGCAGATTGAACGCGATCGCCGCGCGCCGCCGGTCCATCTTGAACAGCGGCTCGATTTCCGATTCGAAATTTTCGAGGTGCCGGTGAATTCGCCCAGCAGTGACGCGCCCCAGCTCGCGGTACACGCGGTCGAGATAGGACATCACGGCGAGTCCGGCCGTCAGCACCAGGATTCCGAGCGTGAAGAGCAAAATTCTCATTGGTCAGGCGAGTCCCAGTTGGCGTCGCAAGCGCAGCTCGCGGCGTTCCATTTGTCCTGTATCGGTCTCGTGGTCGTAACCCATCAGGTGCAACATGCCATGAAGAATCAGAATGCACATCTCCCGCGAGAATGTGCGGCCAAAACGGCGCGCGTTGCGCCGCGCCACGGCGGGTGCGATGGCGATGTCTCCCAGGTAGTTGCTGTCGATTTCCGGATGAGATGTGAAACCTTCGCGCCTGGGCGAGTGGCGTTTTTTGCGCGGAGAAGCGTCATTTTCAGCAGGGAACGAGAGCACGTCGGTCGGGCCGCTCTTGTGCCGATAGGCCCGGTTCCATTTGGCGATTTCGGCGCTGGTCACCAGGCAAACCGTGAACGATTCGGGAGGCAGGCGCAGCGCCCGGCGCGCGCCGGCCGCAAACTCCTGGAGCCTCTTGATTGGAACGCGGAAGGCGCGCTGGCGATTCACGATCGTCTCCCGCCGCCGGAAGTCACGAGTTCTGATGCTCCCGCTCGTGCGTACTCCTCGCGCCAGGCTGTTCACTTGCCGCGTGATTTTTTCGCTGCCGCCGATTTCCCTGGAGCGGTAGGCACCGCGCTCTTATGCGATGCGGCAGGCTTCACCGGCGCGGCTGCTGCGGTTCTGACAGGCTTTCCTGCCGCGTGAGGTGGCTCCGGCGCTTTGCTTGCTTTGCCGCCGGGTTTCGCGGCCACTTGCGGCGCAGGCGTGGGCGCTGCTTCTTTACCCTTGCGCTTTTTCTCCGGTTTTTTCAGGGGTTCGTCCTTGATACCGGCCAGATCGCGGAGCAGTTTCGTGCGCTCCTCGGGAGTTTTGCCTTTGCCGCGAAGTTGCTTTTCGAACATCCGTTCGAGAATTTCGTCAAACTTCGGCCCGCGCGCGACTCCTAGGGCATCGAGCTCCGCCACGGGAAGCGCTAGCCGCACCGGCCGCCACTTCTGCAGATAATTGCGGATTTTTGAGACCGCGCGTGCATCCAGAACCTCCGCTTCGATGAACGCTAACATTTCCGAGGGCAGGGAAGTGAGGTAGAAGTAGGCGTCTCGCGGCGTTTCCGTTTTGCGGCTCTTCAAAACCTTTACGACATCGTGCGCGCGATCCGGCAGGCCCACGACGGCGTTGATTTCCGCTTGGCTATAGTCCAGGCCGCGGAGGATCGACGTGATTTCGCGGGGTTTTAGGCGCCGCAGAATGTACAGCGTGGTGGCATCACGAAGGCGCGGGCGAATTCCCGCCTCCAGAAAGTTCATTCGCACCCGCGATAGCTTATTGAGCGCATCGTAATTTGGTTTGCGTCGCTGCAATTGCGGATGAATGGAATTGAGCAATTCGCGCGCTTCCCACTGCTTCAGCGCTGGAACGGCGTTATCTTCGCGCGCCATGGCCCGCAATTCCTGACCAGCCTCGGCGGGATCGATGTGTTCCTGCTGGCGGCGCTCCATGGCCAGATCGAACCACTCCTGCGTGCGCGACTCCATGTTGAAGCCCATGCGCGCGCAGTAACGCAAGATGCGAAGCAGGCGAACCGGCTGGTTGGTGAAGGCGTGAATCGAAAGCGCGCGCACCTCTTGACGCTCCAAATCAGCCAGGCCGTTGGTGGGATCGAGGAGTAGCCCGCGCGATTGGGCGTTCAGGGAGATGGCGATGGCATTGATGGAAAAATCGCGGCGGCGAAGGTCTTCCATAATTCCAGCGAAGCGGAATTCGGGTTTGGCGCCGGGGCGCTCGTAGACATCGTCCCGCGCGGCGGAAAGAGATCCGTCGGCATCGCCCGAGAAAATCATTTCGTAGTGGCGCGTCTTCTCGTTTTCTGAAAGCGCGCGCGCTCCGCCTTTTTCGAGCTCCCGCACCATGCGAACCGGATTGCCTTCCACGGTGAAATCGAGATCGCGGATGGGTTGTCCGGAAATCAAGTCGCGCACGGCGCCGCCGGTGAGGTAGATGTTCAGCTCTTGCGACCGGGCCAGTTCTTGAACGCGCTCGAGGGTGGCCCGCTGTTCGGGAGAAAGCCTGCTTTCCAGCAAGTACATGTAATCGGGCATGAGGTCTTACGCCTCCGTCCTGCTCTCCGCGGTCTTTCAGGCGCGCGGGTGATGCGCCTTATACACTTGCTTCAAACGCTCCTCGACGACGTGCGTGTATATCTGCGTCGTGGAAATATCCGAGTGACCCAGCATCATCTGCACGGCGCGAAGATCCGCGCCGCCATCCAGCAAATGCGTTGCGAAACTGTGGCGCAGCATGTGCGGTTTCACGTGTTTGCGGATTCCGGCCATACGGCCATAATGCGCCAAAGCCTTCCAAAAACCGACGCGGTCCATCTTTCGGCCGCGCAAGTTCAGGAACAGATAAGGAGACGAACCGCCGCGCAAAAGAGTGGCGCGGCCCTCGCGATAGTACGTTTGCACGGCGTCCAGCGCGCGCCGCCCCACGGGAACGATGCGTTGCTTGTCGCCCTTTCCGATGCAGCGGAGACTTCCTTCGCCCATGTGCAGATCGCCCACGCGCAGGCCGCAAAGCTCCGAAACGCGCAGTCCGCACGAATACATTAGCTCAATCATGGCTTTATCACGACGACCAATGACCGTGGACGAGTCCGGCTGGCGGAGCACGCGCTCCACTTCGTCGAGGCTCAGAAACTGCGGCAAGCTGCGACGAAATTTGGGAGATTCGACGGTGGCCGCGGGGTCTTCGTCGATGTAGCCCTCCATCAGCGCGAAGCGGAAGAAATTGCGGAGCGTGACCAGGTGGCGAGCTACGGAGCGGCTATCAAGCCTCTGGTTGTAAAGCGACGCCAGAAAATCGACGATGTCGCTGCGCCGGACGTCCTTGGTGGTTACGCAGCGATTGTTAGCAAAGGCGCGAAATTTTTGGATGTCGCGGCCGTAGGCCTCGATGGTGTTTTGCGAAAGGCCTTTTTCGACCCGCAAACAATTCAGAAATGTGCGAATATCCGCTTCCAAAAGAGCATCCCTCAATTCATGCGGCTCGGCCAACGAAGTAATTCGCAGCCGAGGCGCAGCTAAACTCCACTTTCAACCGCGGGAGTCGTTGCCGACTCCGACCTCCGAAGCAACAGAAAGAATTCACCCAACTCCTCGCAGCGAAGCAGCCAGGCCAAAGCAAAATACGCCACTACCGCCGCGGCCAGGATCGCCGCCAGCAGCCCCACTTGCGCGATCAGCAGCCGGGCGTCGGCGAAATGCGAAAATCGAAACGCGCCGTATGCGGCCAGACACATGCCGGCGGCGCAAATCGCGATTTTTACGAACGATCGCACTAGACTGCGCGCCCCGAGCCTCCCGTAGCGCCTGCGAAACAAAAAAAACAGCGCCCCAAAATTGAAATATGCCGCAATGGAGCTGGCTAGAGCCGGACTGCCATTCGATAGCGTCCGATAAAAGAACAGCAGAAAGAACGCGTTGAGGGCGATATTCAGCCCCAGCGAGTATGCGCCAGTGCGGGCTGGGGTGGCTGTATCTTGCGTCGAATAATACATCGGAGCAATCAACTTCACTCCGGCGTACGCGGGCAACCCCAGCGAATAGTAAAAGAGTGCGCGGGTAGTGAGCGCTGTGGAAGCGGCGGTGAAGCGACCATGCTGAAAGAGCACTTGTATGATGGGCTGGCGCAGCAAGATCAGTCCCACGGCGGCTGGCACCGTGATGAAAGACACGATCCGCAACGAAAATCCGAACGTGCGCTTCATTTCGCTCCACTTGCCAGCGGCCCATTGGTGAGACATGGCCGGCAACAGCGCCGTGGACATGGCGATCGCGTAGCTGCCCAGCACCAACTGCATCACGCGGTCCGCCACGTAGAGAGAAGTGATACTGCCTTCGGGCATGCGCGAGGATGCGGCGAAAATCGTGTCCACGAACATGTTGATCTGATAGATGCCCATGCCGAAGAACGCTGGGGCGGCCAATCGGCCCACTTTGCGCACGCCCGGATCGGACACCGAAAAACGCGGCCGAAAGCTCATACCCCGGCGCATCAGGGCGGGGATTTGCATTGCGAGTTGCACTGCGCCGCCGATCAAAATGCCGACGGCTAGAGCCACCGCTGGCGAGCGATACGCCGCTGGCGCCCAGCGTAGGATGGGGCGGTAGATGATCGCGAAGGAGCATCCAATCAGGGACAGGTTGAAAAAAATCGGAGTAGCGGCGGGCAAGGCGAAGACGTGAAAGCTGTTGAGAATCGAAGCAGCCACGGCCGCTAATCCAATAAAGAGAACGGCAGGGAAGATGAGGCGAGTCAAATAGGCCGCCAACTCCCAATGTCCCTGATGCACGCCGAAAATCGTGAGCAGACCGATCACTTGGCGGGAAAAAAGCGAACCGAGGAGCGCGACCGCTGCAAGGGCGAGCGCTACATCCCAGAAGACCTTCTGCGCGAACGCCCAAGCTTTCGGTTGGGATTCGCCATGCAAATACCCGGCGAACACGGGAATGAACGAGGCGCCTAGAGAGCCTTCTCCTGCCATCCGGCGGATCAACCCGGGGATTCGAAAGGCGAGAATGAACGAATCGGCGGCAGGTGACGTGCCGAGAAGGAGAGCTATCCGCTGATCTCGTAAGTATCCGCAAATGCGGCTGATAACCGTAACGAGGGCTACCACCGAGGCCGATTTCAAGAGCTGTCTCTTGGTGGTCAATCGGCTCCCGCTCCGATGCTAACCCTTTAAGCAACAATAAGTTGACATCAGCAACCGACTGCACGATAACATAACCTGCGCGGGCTTAGCAACAAGTACCCCAAAACGCTCGCCTCGACGAGCGCTTTTGAAGGCCTGCGGCCCCCTCTGGGCGGAATGCACACGTGAAAAACCGAGCGTCAGCCTCCACGCATAAGAAAGTGGCCGTCTTTCTGTTCGATGGTAGTTCGGCACCTGGGTACCTGAACCCTGCCACGCTTGGCGCCGGGGAAACCGTCGATTTGCTGAGTCCGGGCGGCGAACATCGTTCCATTTCTTTGCAGGATTTAAAGGCGGTGTGCTTCGTGCGGGATTTCACCGGACCTTACGAACCGGAACGAAAAACCTTTCTCAGCCGCCCAAAGCTCGACGGTCTCTGGGTGCGGCTGCGGTTTCGCGATCAGGATCAGATGGAGGGCGTCGTGCCGAACGATCTACTTGCGATGCTCGAATCTGGCGTGCAGCTCACTCCACCGGATTTGCACGGGAATGTGGTGCGGATGTTCATTCCGCGCTCCGCACTTGTTGAAATGCGAGTTCTGGGCGTGGTAGGGGCGGCGCGGCGAACGCCGCAAAAGGCGCCCGCGAAAGTTCCCGAGCAGCCCAAACTGTTCAGCGAGTAACATCATCCCTTTTTGCCGTGGCAGCCTACCAGGATAGAGGCTCACAGGATTTTCAAAAGAGACAATTTGGCGCTTCCCAATGAGTGTTTCCGCTGTATATTGGACCACAGGAAAAGACAATGTTGCAGGTACATTTACAACCCGAAAGCCACATTCCGCTTTACGTGCAACTGCGCGACCAGGTGAAAGCGTTGGTGTACTCCGGAGAGTTGCGCTTCGGAGACCGCATTCCCGCGAGCCGCGAGCTGGCCGGCCAGCTTGGAGTGCATCGCACTACGGTGGCGAATGCCTACGCGGAATTGGAATCCGAAGGCTTAATCGAAGGACACGTGGGCCGCGGCACGTATATCTGCGCGCAAGCGGCGAAGCAATTTTCTCCGCCGCCGCGATCGAACGGCTACGGCGGCGCGATGCGCTGGGATTCGCTGTTCGCGGATGAGCGCGGAGTGGAGGGCTTGAGCCGCGTGATGCCGGAAATTCCGCCGGGCGCCATTGCATTCACGGGGGCGCGGCCGCCGGACGAATTGTTTCCACTCGAAGAATTTCGGCGATGCGTCAACGCGGTGCTCCGCAGGGAAGGGCGCAGGATCCTGCAGCTGGGTTCAACGGACGGATACGGACCGTTGAAAGAAGCGCTGACGGAATTTCTGCGCGCCGAAGGAATGAACGTGCGTCCGGGGCAGCTGTTAATCACGGACGGCTGCCAGCAAGCGATCGATTTGATCTGCAAAGCGTTTTTGCGTCCGGGCGATTCAGTGGCTCTCGAAAACCCCGCGTATCCCGGTGCGATCGCGATCTTCGCAGGGGCCCGAATTCGGACGTTGGCGGTGAATGTGGAAACGGACTCCGAGAGAAGTGGGAATCCGGGCTTGGATATCGACGCGCTCGAAGCGGTGCTGTTGCAGAACCGCGTCAAGCTGATTTTCATCACTCCTGATTTTCATAATCCGACGGGAACAGCACTGCCCCTCCAGGAGCGCCGACGATTGCTGGACCTGGCGACGCGGTACCAAGTGCCCGTGGTGGAAGACGCGATCTATGCGCGGCTGCGGCTGCACGGCAAGCCGATTCCTTCGCTCAAATCGCTGGATGTGGCGGGGAATGTGATCCAAATCGACAGCTTTTCGAAGATCGCATTTCCGGGCCTGCGCATCGGCTGGTGCATTGGCGCGGAAAGCGCGATCGAACGATTGCGTCTGGTGAAGCAATCGACGGACTTGCACAGCGACCAGCTTTCGCAAGCGGCCATGGGGGAATTCGTCCGGCGCGGCTATTTGTCTCGGCACATTGCAAAGATGAAAGGGGTGTACCGCGCGCGGCTGGAAGCGATGGAAAAGGCGCTGGAACGATACATGCCGGAGGGAGTGACGTGGACGCGCGCCGAGGGCGGCATGACGTTGTGGGTCACATTGCCGGCGGGATTCGATGCCGGAGAATTGCTAATTCACGCGCGGGAACGGGGCATTATGTTTCTGCCAGGACGATATTTTTACGCTCAGCATCCGCAGCCGAATACGCTGCGGCTGGCGTTTGCCAGTGTGGATGAGAAGCGCACTGCGCGCGGAATCGAAATATTCGGCGAGCTACTAAGGCTGGAGCTCCGGAAACGGCAGCGCGGTGTGCGCGACGAATATCAGGCGCGAGTGGCGCTCATTTAGCCTCGACAATGCTGCTCGAACCCAAGCCGGATAATTCTTGCTTCGCATGTGGCGGAGCGAATGGGCGCGGGATGCATCTTACATTTGAGCAGGATGACGAGGCGAAGCGGATTCGCGGAACGTTTCGCCTGGCGAGCGAGTATCAGGGCGGCGCGGGTTTTGTCCACGGCGGAATCGTTGCCACGCTGCTCGACGAAGTGATGGCCAAGGTGAGCCGCTTCGCGCAGGACCACGCGGTGACGGCCAAGCTGAACGTCGAGTATCTGAGGCCGGTGCCAGTGGATGCCGACCTGGTCGTCGAAGGCTGGGAGCTGGAGCGCAATGGGCGCGACCGCTTCCGGCAAGGCGAGATTCGGAATGCCGCGGGAGTAGTGCTGGCGCGCGGGCGGGGACATTTCGTCGAGGTTGGACGCGAACGGTTTCAAGAGAGCATACGCAATGCGAATGCGGCGCCTGCGGATAGCGAGCACGGAAAGTTTTAGCAGGAATCCAGCTTACGAGGAGCGGGTTATGGAATCGATCAACGACAATTTGTGGCGCGTGAAAGTCGGTCTGGCGGAAATGCTGAAGGGCGGCGTGATCATGGACGTGACCACCGCAGAGCAGGCCAAAATCGCCGAGGACGCCGGCGCGTGCGCGGTAATGGCGCTGGAGCGCGTACCTTCGGATATTCGAAAGGAAGGCGGGGTGGCACGCATGGCCGCTCCGCGCGTGATCCGGGAAATCATGGAGGTGGTGTCCATTCCGGTGATGGCCAAGGTTCGCATCGGGCACTTCGCCGAGGCACAGGTGCTGGAAGCGCTGGAAGTGGACTACATCGACGAAAGCGAAGTGCTGACGCCGGCGGACGAAGAGCACCACGTATGGAAGCACGGATTCAAGGTGCCGTTCGTTTGCGGCGCTCGCAATCTGGGCGAAGCACTCCGGCGCATTGCCGAAGGCGCAGCCATGATTCGCACGAAGGGCGAGGCTGGATCGGGAAATATCGTGGAAGCGGTGCGCCACATGCGCGCCATCGTCGGACACATGAAGAAGCTCACCACGCTGGGCCAGGAAGAATTGGTGCATGAGTCGAAGGAACTGGGTGCACCGCTTGATTTGGTCACGTCGGTCGCGAAGCACGGCAAGCTGCCGGTGCCGAACTTTTCGGCCGGCGGCGTCGCCACTCCCGCGGATGCGGCACTGGTGATGCAGCTTGGCGCCGAGGCGGTGTTCGTGGGATCGGGCATTTTCAAGTCGAGCGATCCGGCGCAGCGCGCACGAGCGATCGTGAAGGCTACGACGCATTACAAGGACGCGAAAATCGTGCTGGAAGCGTCCGAAGAGCTTGGCGAGGCGATGAAGGGAATTGACGTGCGCCAACTCGAAGAAAAGGATTTGATGCAGACGCGCGGCTGGTAAACGAGTTGCTGGCATCGGTGACCAATGACTGATCACGTTAAAATCGGTATTCTCGCGATTCAGGGGGACTACGAAGCTCACGCGAAGATGCTCGACCATCTGAGCGTGGAGTGGGCCTACGTCCGGCGGCCGGAAGATATCGACGGGATTGCGGGCATCATTCTGCCCGGCGGGGAAAGTACCACGCACGTCAAGGTAATGCGCGAAGAGGGGCTCTGGGACGCGGTCGAGCAGTTTGCTTCGCGCGGAGGCGCGCTGTTTGGCACCTGCGCGGGGGCGATTTTGCTGGCGCGCGAGGTGCACAACCCGGCGCAAGCGTCGCTTGGACTGCTCGACGTCACGATCCTACGCAACGGCTACGGCCGGCAGCTCGCGAGCGACGTGCATGAAGGAAAAACGAAACTGAGCGACGAGCCGATCGAGATGGTGTTCATCCGCGCGCCGATTATCGAGTCAATCGGCGAGGGCGTCGAGGTGCTCGCGAAGGATGCGGCACATCCCGTGCTGGTGCAGCAGGGGCGCGTTCTCGCCGCAACGTTTCATCCCGAACTGACGAACGACCCCACCGTGCATCTGCATTTCCTTGAGATGGTCAGTCGCAACTGGCATAAGTCCGCCGCCGTAGGAAACATGGACTGACTGGCCGATCCAACGAAGCAGTGAATCAACAGATGCTCCGGGAATCCGGCAAACGTTCAAGGCAGGAAGACGATCTTTCCGTGGGTGTGGCCCTGCTCAAGCAGTGTAAAAGCTGCGCGAACTTCGCTTAACGGAAACGTGGCGGCAATGGGCACGTCCAGTTCGCCGGAATCAACCAGCCCGGCAAGCTCAGCGAGAACTGGCGCGGTCTTCGCCGCCTGACCGCCTTCGGCTTTCACTCCATATTCTTTTGCCGCGGCGAAATCGATAACCGTGTTAATGCGATCTCTCGGCACACCGAGTTCCGTGGCGAGCTTGACGTAGCCTGCTCCATGCGTGTCGATAAAAGCGTTGATTCGATACTTGCGCAGCGCCTCCGCGAGGCCGGCGCCGTATACCACCGGCTCAACTCCGTGAACGACGAGCCAGTCGTGGTTAGACACGCCGGCGATGCCGATCACTTTTGCGCCAACCCGCTTCGCAAGCTGCACGGCGATCGACCCAACGCCACCCGCAGCGCCGGACACCGCGACCGTGTCACCTGATTTCAGCGCGACCGCTCGCACGCATGCAAAAGCCGTGCTTCCTGCGACGCCGAGCGACCCGGCCACCTCCCACGGTACGTTCGCCGGCTTGCGAGTTAGATTCCGCGCTTCCACGATTACAAATTCGGCGTGGCTCGCGCGACGGTCGGTGAAACCGAATACCTCGTCGCCTACCGCGAATTCCAGGACGTCTGGACCAGGATTCTTCACGATTCCCGCGAGGTCGCTGCCTTCGCCTGACGGAAATGTGGCTGGCCACATCGCCTTGAACATGCCCTCGCGGATTTTCGACTCGCCGGGATTAATCGCCGCAGCTTTAACTTTGACAAGAACTTCGCCAGCGGCCGGCTCGGGCGCCTGCACGTCCGCCACATAGAGGACGTCGATCCCTCCGTATTTGTCGAACCGAACGGCTTTCATGATTTGATCGTACACCCGGGGCGCGCTTGCGAGCGCGTCAAGAGTGCAGGGTGTACTCGTCAGAAGTGAGTCGGAGTGAGATGCGCCTTGCCAGAGAACCAGGGGCTCAAGGATGCCTGCCGGAGTCTCGACCCAGATTCGGTCTAATCGTAATATTCCGCGCCGAGGTGCGTAATCAGATCCTCGCCCATCATCCAGCGCAGCGTGTTTTTCAGCTTCATCGATTGGATGAACAGGTCGTGCTCGGGGTAGAGCTGCGGCGCGCACATGGGCGACTTGAAGTAGAAGCTGAGCCACTCCTGGATGCCGCGCATTCCCGCGCGCTTGGCCAAGTCGAGAAATAAGACGAGATCGAGCGCGATCGGGGCAGCCAATATCGAATCGCGGCACAGGAAATCCACTTTGATCTGCATCGGATAACCAAGCCAACCGAAGATATCGATATTATCCCAGCCTTCTTTGTTGTCGCCGCGCGGCGGATAGTAGTTAATCCGCACCTTGTGAGTGAACTTTCCGTAGAGATCGGGATAGACCTTGGGCTGCAGAATGTATTCGAGCGCGCCGAGCTTCGATTCTTCTTTTGTTTTGAACGAGCCCGGATCATCGAGAACTTCGCCGTCGCGATTGCCTAAAATGTTGGTCGAAAACCAGCCATTCAGTCCGATCATGCGCGCTTTGAAGGCCGGCGCGAGCACAGTCTTCATCAACGTTTGGCCGGTCTTGAAATCTTTTCCAGCGATGGGCACATTTTTCGACTTGGCGTAATCCTCGAGAGCGGGAAAATCGACGCTTAGGTTCGGTGCGCCATTGGCGTAGGGAATGCCTTCGCTGATCGCGGCGTAGGCGTAGAGCATCGAAGGCGCGATAGCGGGGTGGTTCGACTTCATCGCTTTTTCAAATGACGCCATGTCGCGATGAACATCCTCGGCCTTCAAAAATATCTCCGTCGAACCGCACCAGAGCATCACCAATCGGTCGAGTTTGTTCTTCTTCTTGAATTCGCGGATGTCTTCGCGGATCTGCTCGGCGAGATCGAATTTCGTCTTGGCTTTTTTGACGTTGGTGCCCTGGAGGTTCTTCACGTAATTCTGATCGAAGGCGGCCTTCATCGGCCGGATCGTCTTCAGGAACTTTTCGGCCTTCGACAAATCTTTAGCGTCCAGCACGCCCGCTTTCGCCGCCGATTGGTACGCGGTGTCAGGAAAAATATCCCATCCGCCGAAAACGATGTCGGTCAATTTGGCCAGCGGTACAAATTCCTTGATCGTCGGAACGCGATTTTCCGTCCGCTTGCCAAGCCGGATCGTTCCCATCTGCGTCAATGAGCCAACCGGAACGGATTCGCCCTGGCGAACCAGCTCAACGCCGGCCATCAGCGTGGTGCTTACGGCACCCATGCCGGGCGTCAACACGCCGAGTTTGCCCTTCGGCGGAGTAAGACTTGCGGGCCTGCGCATTTAATTCCCCCTGATATGTCCGCGGAAAAATGCGGTTAGTCTCCAGCAAAATGACGGTGCTGGGCCGGCTTGTACAAGCACAAAGCAGCGCAAAGATGTTCATCATGCGGTATCCGCGTCGCTTTTGCAAATTGAATGCGAAACGTTCGCTCATTAACAATTCGGCGGCAGAGCATCAAGCGCCGAACCCTGGGGGCGTGATCAGAGGTGTTTAATACTAGATTTAGGTATACACCCCCCCCCCCTAGGGGTACACTCCCGCCCGAAACCGACATCGTTTTAGCTGCGCTTACGAGGTCCACGGGGAGGGAACCATGTTTGAGTCGTGTGATATTCAAGTAGGTTCGCAACTTGGAAAACTAGAGCGACTTCGATCTATCCGGAACGTATTGTTGGGGACGGCGTTGGCTACGCTATTAATTTGCACTCCGACTTTTTCGCAAATCAATTTCGGACGAATTTTGGGAACAGTCACCGATCCATCAGGAGCCTTCGTTGCGGGGGCCACCGTCACCGTCACAAACACGGGGACGAACGTGTCTCGAAAGCTGACTACGGATAACTCCGGGGCGTACGTTGCGGCGGCGCTGAATCCCGGAACCTACAGCGTTCGTGTCGAGGCGCCAGGCTTCACAGTTTCTGTCCATCAAGGCGTGCTCGTCCAGGTGGGCACTGACGCACGCGCTGACGTGGCTTTGCAACTGGGAGGGAATACACAGACGGTTACCGTTACCGAAGCGGTTCCGCTAGTGGATACCACTAGCGCTACTGTGGGTGGAACGCTCACCAACACGCAGATCAACGATTTGCCCCTCAATGGCCGGAACTTCCAAAATCTAGTCGGTCTTCGGCCAGGCGTCGTCATTTATCCGGGCGGCGGCCCCTGGCAGCAGAGCTCCAATGGACAGCGACCTCAGAACACCGCCTATTTCGTGGACGGATTGATGGACATCGATTACAGCTTTGGCTGGACGGTAATGAACACCGGAACTCCCATCACCGACGCGGGCTCTGTGCTGCCGCTCGACGCGATCTCGGAATTCAACGTGGAACAGAATCCGAAAGCCGAGTACGGCTGGCTGTCGGGCGAAGTGATCAACGTGGGAATCAGGACCGGCACGAACGGCCTGCATGGCAGCCTCTACGGGTTCGGTCGCGACGGCTCTTGGGATGCGCGCAACTTTTTCAATCAGGCGCCGCAGCCAGTTCCGTCCGTTTCGTTGGAGAATTGGGGAGCTAGTTTGGGCGGCCCCATCATCAAGAATAAGCTCTTCTACTTCCTCGCCTTCGAAGAGCGCCGCGACTCGATTGCCAATTCGTTCGCCGAGTTTATCCCGGAAACCACTTCGCAGGTGTCATCCTCGCTGCCTGCCGGGGACACGACCAACAGCATCCCGGATGCCGAGGCGGCCCTCACCGCTGCGGGTATTCCGATCAGCCCCGTCAGCGTAAAACTCTTGTCCCTGTACCCGGCGAACGCCACAAATTCGCCGTCCCAGACATTCGGATTCCCCAATACTGACCGCACCGACAACGGCATCGCAAAAATTACCTACAGCATGAACGAACACAACACCTTCAACGGTATGTTCTTCCACAGCGAGTACCTGGGCGCCGGGGAAGATCACCCGTACGTAAATCCTATCTTTGATGTGCAGATCCCGATGTCAGTTTGGGTGACCACCGAAAGTTGGACTTGGACGCCGAATTCCTCCATCGTGAACCAGCTCACCTTCGGTATGAACCGCCTTACGCAGACTCGGCACGCCGACACCGTGCCGGCCACACACTACGGTATCGATACCGGCGTAACGACTGTAGGCGGGTTACCAACGATCAATATTTCCGGATTCAATTCGGTGGGCACAAGCATTATCAGCCCTATTGGGGACGGCCCGGACCCCGTTTATGACGGCCAGGA
>JBOGMW010000181.1:0-22906 GCA_050746805.1 Candidatus Acidiferrales bacterium
CTGGGAGATGTGATCTCCATCGACTGGAATGGCGCAGACGGCGGGTTGCTGTTTTCGAAGGAGGCGGAAGGCGCCCTCATCCCCATGCCCTTGCCGGATTCCGCTGCAATGGCCACCGCAGCCGCAGCCCAGAGCGGCGGACGCGAGATTCCGTATCCCGCTGCACTCACCGCTGGTGCAGAAATTCCTTTGGAGAGGACGATTTCCTCTACAGTGGATCCCAGCGTTTCGACGGAGAGGGCCAAGAACGAGAAATCATAATCGCGCCCGGCAGTTGATCCGACTTGCGAAACCTTGAGTCGCTGCCGAAAATCCGCAGCTCTCGTTTCTCTGAGTCCTGTTCCAAGGGAGTCTATTTGGCCATCTGCTCGATGTATTTTTCGTATGCAGCTGCCTTCATGAGCGCGGATGCCTCCTCTGGATCATCTACACGAAGCTTCAGAAGCCATCCGGCTCCGAGCGGATCTTTGTTCACGAGATCTGGGGAATCAGCTAGGGCCGCATTGATCTCGGTGACTTCTCCCGGGACGGGCGAGAAAAGATCATTCACGGACTTCACCGATTCGATCGATCCGAACGTTTCTCCAGCCTTCAGTTGTGCCCCAAGTTTCGGAAGTTCAACAAACACTACGTCCCCAAGTTGCTGCTGGGCGTAATCCGTGATTCCAACGGTTCCGATTGATCCTTCCACGGCAATCCATTCATGGTTTTTCGTATAGCGGTAGTTTTGCGGATACATCGACGCACCTCGGGCAAGCCATTTTACGCTGGCTCAGACCCTTATTGGAGCCTCAGGTCGGCACGTCTGTTGTCGCAGATACCCGGAACGTCAATCGTGCCCTGATCATCAATGGCCTTTTTCGCAGCCGTTGACGGCGAGGTGCTTGTGACCCGTGCAAGCCTAGCCTAGTATGGAACTTCAAACGCGCCCTGGGCGAGGCGGTGGCCCATAAATGCTTACAGTTTGCTCGCAATGCGACAAACCCGAACGGAAGTGTACTTGCGAGAAGTATTGTTGCTTCTGCCAGTCACTCGATAGCATCCGTCTATGCGTGGATGGCATGTATTATTGTCCCGAATGCCGGGAAGCGTGCGAGGTTCGAGTAGCTGACGATGACCGTACATCTTGACTGGGGGACGAAAATCGAATGCAAGTTTGACGGCGATCCGCGCTTGTTAGCCGGCGCTGCCGCCATCGTGGCCCACATGGCCCAACGTGCGGGGCTCGCCGAAAGCGCCGCCACCGAGATTAGTTCCGCGACCATGGAGGCCTGCACCGCAATTCTTCAGGACTCGGGAGGTCGAGCCAACCCGCGCCCTCGGGTGCAGTTGTCGGCAGCGGAATTTCCCGATCACATCGAAGTATCGACTCAACTTATGTACCACGCGCCGAACGTGGGGCACTCGCAGCAGTCATCCGGTCTTTCGAGCGATCTCGCGGAAAGACTCAGGCAGGCGCTGAAGAATTCGGCCGTGGACGGAGTCGACGTCGAAGTCACCGACGGGATTCCCCACATAACCTTAGTTAAGAACTGCGGAGCTGCCAATCGTCGATTCGCAGTTTAATCGTATCGCTGAAGAAGAACGGCGCGGGCCGGATAAGAGTTACTTCCTTCGCAAATGTTTCACATCGGCACTGCGAAAGCACGAGTTCGAATCAGAGACTCCAACTGATCCTGGCTGACCGGGGCATCTACCTTCAGCCGGTCGCCGCTCGGCGTCACATGCACCTGATCGAGAGCGTTGGCCAGATCAGGGTTCGCCTTCGCCTCTTGATAACGTCGAAGCATTAGCGCGCCTTGCAATCCTGCGGCGAGCAAATTTGCATCGTCTGGAGAGCTGCACACAGCTTGGAACTGCGCGTCGACGCCCGAATCGGCCTGTATATCGATCGTCATCGCCTGCATGCGATTGATAATCGGAGCCGCCTGTGGAAACTGCGCCGCCTGCGGAATCAATTGATGGATTGCAAGATGCGTGTAACTCTTGTCCAGAACCGCCCAGATAATTCCATTGCCATTGGCTTCAGTGATCAGCGGAGAAAGCTGGTTATTATCAAGCAGGCTCTGGGCCGCTCCGTTGCGCACGTCGATTAACTGCTGCAGCGCGGCGCGCTGGCCGAAAGCCGCGGTGTTCGCATCGATGAAGGTAAAGAGAATGTCGTTCGGGCCGGCTCCGCTGCCGTAGGAATACAGGTGATAGCCATCGATGGTGATCATGGGTAACTTTTGTTGTTTGAAGCGATCTTCGCTCGCGCTGGGAGTGAAGGATCCCAACGCCACACCCATGATTTGTTCGCCTCCGCTCTTCGGGCTCCGAATAGCGGCCCACGCCAGTTCATCGACTTGGGTATTTGGATCTACTCCGGCAGAAATCAGAAATTGCTCGAATTGACGGAAACGGCTCGGCAGCAGTTGTTCACGCAGCTGAGGAAACCAGGAGTATTGACGTGCGGATTTCATGTCTGCGTACGCGAATTCGCCAACGTTTTCGGGGAACATCCCGATCACTGCTGTGCTCAAGCTCCCGGCGAAGGAAGTTCGCGGAATAGCCGCAGCAGCCAGCACGACAAATCCGGCGGTCAGAACTGCGGTGGTAAAACGGCGGACAGAACATTTCATATGATTCCTCAAATCTTTCCTTCTGGCTTTATTTGTCGCTGCTAACCCGCGTCTCGCCGACGCGCGCCGCAATCGTGCGAGCTTCAGAACCCGCCCGTTCAACGAAACCCAGATCTTCGACTGTTTTGACGTTAACTTCCACATTCTCGAGCGCACCTCGAACGGCTGCCGCCGCCATCAAGCGGCCTACGTGAACGTCTGATAACATCGATGGGCTACACATCTCCTCCAGTTGCCCCAGCATTTCAAATATATCGGCCGAACGCCTGGCGATCTCTAGCGGAACCGCCGCCGCGCGCTGTAAGGCATCTTGAATGGCCTTATCCCGCGCATTCCTTTCACTGTCGGCTTCGCGAGGTAATTTCCTCGCCGTCATGTACGCCCCATAGGCTGCTGCGTCGCGGTCAATCAGATCCGGAAATTCACGCACGGCGATTTGAAACTCCTCGAAAATCCGTTCCAGGCGTGCCGCGTACGCGACGTTGGATTTCCGCTGGCTTGAGATTCCTGCCACCATTTGTCCCAGGCATGCTGCCAGCGATCCAGCAAGCGCCGCTACCGAACCGCCGGCCGGTGCGGCGGTAGGTTGAGCCACGGCAGCCAGGAACGGCTCGGCCATTGCAGCTAGGCTCTGCGCCTGCGCGGCAGTTCCCGCGGCCAGAGCGTCCTCCAACCTTTTTTCCAACACGTGAGACGTCGTAAAGTTTTCGAACTGCAGAAAATGCTCTGCTGCCATATCGATCGCTCGCCGGGGAATCAATCCAATGATCTCGCTTCCGGCGATCGACACGCCGTACCGTTCGGCTTCGCGCTTGACCATTTCGAACGCGCGATGGAGAGGTGTCTGTTCGAAGTCAGTAAGATTCATCGAAACCTGCGCCAGGTTGCGCGCGTCGAGGTAAACGCCCATTGCTTTCACGTAACGTAATCCGCCGCTCGAAAAGCGAACTGCCTTGGCGATCTTTTTCGCGATTTCGACGTCGCCCGTGTTTAGCAAGATGTTGTAAGCGATCAGAAATTTGCGCGCTCCCACAATGGTGGCGCCGGCGGTAGGATGAAGGGCTCGCTCGCCAATATCCGGAGCCCGATCCGGATTGCTCGCGATCTCCTGGCTTAGCCCTTCGAATTGCCCGCGGCGGATGTTTTCGAGATTCACGCGATCGGGCCGCTGCGCCGCCGCTTCATAGAGGTAAACCGGGATGTGGTAGCGGTTCCAGATTTCGCGTCCGGCGAGCTTCGCGAGCGCCACGCAATCCTGAAGCGTAACTCCCTCGAGCGGAACGAAAGGCACCACATCGGCGGCGCCAATGCGCGGGTGTACGCCTACCTGCTTCGTCAAGTCGATCAATTCGGCCGCTTTGCCAACGCCGCGAACCACTGCCTCTACCACGATGTCCGGCTCAGCCGCGATTGTTACGACGCTGCGGTTGTGGTCCGCGTCGCTTTCGTGCGCGAGAACAAGTACGCCACGCACTTCGCGCATCGCGCCGACGATAGCTTCCACCTTCGCGCTATCGCGACCTTCTGAAAAATTGGGAACGCATTCCACTAGGCGTCGCATGGCTTACCATCGCTGCGAGTAGATTACAGTTCCGCGTTTCATGGTCATGCTGCAGAGGTTCACACCGAAATAATACGGAATTTCGCGGTAGTCGGATACGTCAAACGCGGCGAAATCAGCGTACTTGCCAACTTCAATCGAACCGGCGCGATCCTGGACGCGAAGCGAATAAGCAGGATTAATGGTCGTCGCCGAGATAGCTTCGGCCGGTGTCATGCGGAGTTGGTTGCACGCGAGCGAAAGAATCATCGGCATGCTGACCGTCGGGCTGGTGCCGGGATTGAAATCCGTCGCAAGAGCCACGATTGCGCCTGCGTCAAGAAGTTCGCGCGCCGGCGCGCGCTGCGGGAGTCCCAGATGGAAGCTACAGCCGGGCAGGAGCGTGCATACAACATTTGACAGCGCAAGCGCGTGAACGTCGGCGGCATTGATCTGATCCAAGTGATCAGCGCTCGCGGCTTGCAGTTCGATCGCCAGGCGAGCCGCTCCCGTCCGGTCGAACTGCCCCGCGTGAATTCTCGGCACGAGGCCGCACGCTCGAGCGGTTGTGAGAATTCGACGCGCCTGCGCCAGGGTAAACGCACCGCGATCGCAGAACACGTCGCAGAATTCAGCGAGTCCGGCCGTTGCGACAGACGGAATCCATCGCCGTACCAGCAACTCGACGTAATCTTTGGGTCGGCGCCGGAATTCCCGCGGAACAACATGAGCCCCGAGGAAGGTGCGCACTAAGTCGATTGGCTGATCCTGATGGAGTTCATACAGAATAGTGAGGATCTTGGCCTCGCTCCGCCAATCAAGACCGTATCCGCTTTTTGCCTCAATGGTCGTGGTGCCATGCGCCGCGAACTGGCGAAGATGCGCCGAGACGCGATTCTTGAGAGCTTCCGGGGTAGCCTTCCGTAGAGCTTCCACCGTGCAGCGAATCCCGCCGCCGTTGCGAGCAATCTGCTCGTAGGTTGCTCCAGCGATGCGTTGGTCGTATTCGTCCGCGCGGCAGGTTGAGAAAACGAGATGAGTGTGCGAGTCCACGAATCCGGGCAGAAGCACGCGGCCGCCAAGATCGAGTTTTTCCGCTCGGCGCGCTTGGCGCAGTGATTCGATCCGTCGACGCGTACCAACAGCTGCAATGCGGTCGCCCTGAACGAGTATGGCGCCATCGCGGATGATCTCCAGATCGCGCATGGCACGTCCGCGGCGCGGGGTGGGCCCGCGAAGCGTAAGGATCTCGCTGCAACCGGTGACGATTAAGTCGGACACGATGATTAGCGAAATAGTAACTCGATATCTGGCAAACTCCAATTGTTTCCGGTAGAAGCTCTTGCCAGTTAGTCGGAGGCGGTTAAAACTTCTTGTCCGCCATCGGAATTTTGACTCCTGCTTTTTTCGCGAAGGCGATCGCCTCGGGATAACCGGCATCCGCATGGCGCACCACGCCGATCCCGGGGTCGTTGGTAAGCACGCGTTCGATACGCGCGGCCATGTCTTTCGTGCCGTCTGCGACCAGTACCTGTCCAGCGTGCTGGGAATAGCCGATGCCTACGCCCCCGCCATTGTGAATGGAGACCCAGCTGGCGCCGCTCGCGGTGTTAAGCAGCGCGTTCAGGAAGGGCCAGTCGGCGACCGCGTCGGAACTGTCACGCATGGACTCCGTTTCTCGATAGGGTGAGGCGACCGAGCCACAATCCAGATGATCGCGGCCGATGACGATGGGCGCCTTCAATTCGCCACGCGCGACCAGATCGTTCAGAGCCAGGCCGAATTTGTCGCGTTCGCCGTAGCCGAGCCAGCAGATGCGCGCCGGCAGGCCCTGAAATCGCACGCGTTTCTGCGCGAGTTTGATCCAGCGGCATAGGATTTCGTTATCGGGGAACATATCGAGCACGAGCTGATCGGTACGGTGGATGTCCGATGGTTCTCCAGACAGCGCCGCCCAGCGAAATGGTCCCCGGCCTTCGCAGAAGAGCGGCCGAATGTAGGCGGGGACAAAGCCCGGAAAATCGTAGGCGTTTTTCACGCCTTGCTCGAACGCGAAAGTCCGGATGTTATTTCCGTAGTCGAAAGTAACCGAGCCGAGCTTTTGGAGCGCGAGCATCCCTTCCACGTGCGCCGCAATGGAATCAAGCGCGCGCTTTCGGTACGTTTGTGGATCGGACTTGCGCAGATCGGCGGCTTGGTCAACACTCAGGCCCTGCGGGATGTACCCGCCGACCGGATCGTGCGCGCTGGTCTGATCGGTAAGCAAATCGGGAACGACGCCGCGGCGGGCAAACGCGGGAATTACATCGGCGCAATTGGCCACGAGGCCGACGGAAGTAGCTTCGCTCTTACGGATGGCATTCTTTAGTATGCGCAGAGCTTCGTCGAGATCATTTACCATCACGTCGCAATAGCCGTTCTTGACGCGGCGCTTGATGCGCTCCGGGTCTACGTCGATGCCCAGGAATGCCGCGCCATTCAACGTGGCGGCAAGTGGCTGGGCGCCACCCATCCCACCCATGCCGCCGCTAACGATTAGTTTTCCGGAGAGATCGCCGCCGAAGTTCTGGCGTCCCGCTGCGGCAAACGTCTCGTAAGTGCCTTGCAAAATTCCTTGCGAGCCGATGTATATCCAACTGCCTGCGGTCATCTGGCCGTACATCATCAGTCCGGCCCGGTCGAGTTCGTCGAAGTGCCGCCAATCGCTCCAGTGGCCGACGAGATTAGAATTAGCCATCAGGACGCGCGGCGCATAGGAATGGGTCCGGAAGACGCCGACCGGTTTGCCGGATTGAATCAAGAGCGTTTCGTCATTCTCGAGGGTGCGCAGCGAGTCCGCAATCGCTCGGAAGCACGTCCAGTTGCGTGCCGCCTTCCCGCGTCCACCGTACACGATCAAATCTTCAGGTTTTTCAGCGACCTCGGGATCGAGGTTGTTCATCAACATGCGAAGAGCCGCTTCCTGCTGCCAGCTTTTGCAGGAAATGGCGGTACCGCGCGATGCCCGAACCGGCTGATAGGTAGCCGCGCTTTCCACGGTGGTCTTCATTGAAGTGGCAATTCCTCCTGCTGAGACCTGAAGCCGGGGGCCCGATACCACGCTACCACATGATGCAAACGCCGTCTCGTTCGGGTGTCCAGTCAGCGAGATTGAGTGGTGAAGCCGGGCGGTCTGTTCATGCCATCGACGAGGCGACCCGGGAGGTAGACAGCTCGTCGATCGTTTGATACAGGTGCTGGATATTGAGCGGCTTTGGCACGTAACTGTCCATGCCGGCCGCCAGGCAGCGCTCTTTGTCGCCGCTCATGGCGTAGGCCGTCATAGCGATGATGGGAATGTGTTGACCGGTTATCCGCTCGTGGTCACGGATAGCAACGGTGGCTTGCAAGCCATCCATTTCGGGCATTTGGATGTCCATCAGAATGGCGTCGAACGGTTCGCGCTCAAGCGCAGTGATGGCGTCTCTGCCAGTCTCAACGGTTTCTACCGTGTAGCCGCGCTTCTCCAGCAGCCGGACGGCAAGCGTGCGGTCCACGGCGTTGTCCTCGGCCACCAAAATCCTCAGATGGCGGCGCGCCTCACGAAGCGAATGGCGGGTCAGCAAAATCGAAGACTCGCCGGAATCCGCGGAAATTTGGCCCAGAATGCGGCGGATCGAGTCCAGTAGATCGGCGGCTATCACTGGTTTTGGCAGGTATGCCTTAATGCCAAGATCCCGACAGCGAGCGGCGTCTCCGCGCAGTCCTGCGGAAGTGAGCAAAATGACGGCTACGCCGCGAAGCTCAGGAGCCGCTCGAATCTTTTCGGCCAAAATAAAGCCATCAATGTCCGGCATGCGGCTGTCGAGGATCGCCAGCGAAAACGGAGCACCCTGCACGCGCGCGCGCTCAAGTACGGAAATAGCCTCCTCGCCGCCAGCGGCGAGTGTCACTCGCATTTGCCACCCCGTCAGCATATCGCCGAGAATACGGCGGTTCGCGGGATTGTCATCGGCAACAATCACGCGCGCGCCGCGCAGCTGAGACATCGTCGCGGGCCGCACTGAATCGGTATACGGACTGGGCAGATCGAAGCGCGCGTTGAAGTTGAAAGAGCTGCCCTCGCCAGGCGCGGAATCGACCCAAACCTTTCCGGTCATGAATTCAATCAATCGGGCAGCGATGACCATGCCGAGGCCTGCTAGGTCAAGTCGCCGAGCCTCGCCGTTCGGGCGCACAGAGCCAGAATCGGTCGCGATAGAAAACGGCGGCAACTCTAGGCGCTCAGCGGGCGTGTGCACGCCGAAGTGCAACACCACCTCTTCCTCGGTCTCCATTTCCGTGTCGATAGTCAGAAGGACTTCGCCTGATGGCGCAACTTTCATTGCAGCCTGCAAAAGATTAACCAATACCTGGCGCAACCGGGTTGGGTCGCCTCGAATAGCGCCAGGGACGCCGGCGTCTACGCGGGAGGTTAATTCCATTTTGCTCTCGCGAGCGGCGGGCGTTAGCGAACGGATAATGGAATCAATCGCGGCGCAGAGATTAAAGTCGATGTGCTCGAAATCGAGAGTTCCGGCTTCCATCTTCGAAAAATCAAGAATGTCGTTGAAAAGTGAAAGCAGCGCCCGGCCGGACGATTTTACGATCCCCAAATATTCGCGCTGTTCGGGAGTCAAGGCGGTTTCCAAGACCAGATCGGTCATTCCAATAACTCCGTTGATCGGCGTGCGAATTTCGTGACTCATGCTAGCCAGGAATTCAGCCTTCGTTCGGGAAGCGAGCTCGGCGTTCTCACGTGCAATGCTCAGCTCGGCTTCGGCTCGCTTGCGCGCGGTGATGTCGATCGCCACCATACCGATGAGGATTTGCCCCTCGGTTCCGGTGAGCGGGAAACGGAGCGCGAGCCAATAATGCTCGGCACCGTCAGGAGTGGGAACCATTTCCTCGAATTCCAGGGGCCGTAGGATCCGCGCGACCTCAAGCTCGTGGCTGCGAATATGCGCCTCCGCCTCTGGAGGAAGCCAAGTCGGTTCCAGTGCCTTTTCCAGATGATCGAGACTCAAATGAAAGGTCTTAGCCATTGGCTCGTTGAAGTAAATATAGCGGCCGGCCTCGTCCTTGATGCAAGCGATAGCAGGGAGATTGTTCATGAAAATTCGGTGCCGGGCTTCGATCTCCTCGCGCTGCTTTTCCGAACGATGAACCGCGTCGATCATGCGGTGAACGGCATTCCCCAGCATGGCCAACTCGTCACGCCCCGTGCGTACGCTGGCGTTGCTCTGGTCCACGCCAACAGCAATACCCTCGACGGTGGCATTGAGGGCAGTCAGGCGAGATACGACCGATTTTTCGAGCAGCAGCTGTAAGATTCCGCCGAAAACCACGCCAGCGAGCAGCAGAGCTACGGCAAAATGCAGCGTGCTTAGGCGCCCCTCTTGATAGATTTCGCGGGGCGATTCTGTCTTGAGGATGAGCGCAGGCCTGCCGTAAACGTCGGAAAGAAGCGTATAGCCCGCGATCGTTGATCCATCCAGCGCCTTAATGTAAACCGAACCTGTGAAGGGCAGGCGCGCTCGCGCGACGGAGTAGTCAGCGGGTAAAGCAACGTCATCTGCCGCACGGAACGAGAGATTCAGGCGCGTCTGCGCAGCGAGCCGTTGCACTTCCAAATGGTTGAAGTACCGCCCAATCAATAAAACTCCGTGCGGTCTTCCCTGACCGCTGGACGGCAGCACGGGACGGACGGCGATCAAAAAAGCCCCGTCCGGGAGCATGAGAATGCCGTCGAGTCGGCCGGAAGACAGCGGGTTCCGAACCAGGGGCGAATCGGCGGTCAACCGCGCACGCATCTGTTGCATGAGTGCGCCATAATCACCGGGAGCCATATCGAAATTTTTGTCTCCCACAATCACGCCGGAAGAATTAATGAACAGTAAGAAGTCGTCATGCTGGGTGATGAATGCTCCGGCAGGTGCTTGGCCGAAAGCGGACCCGATGAAATTCGACTTAGGTTGAGCCATATAAGCGTAGGCGGCATCCCAAGAGGAATTATCGAGATTCAGGGCGTCCATGGCTCCTAGATCCGCGGTCAGAGCCGCTGTCGTGCGTTCTACATCCTGTTGAATGGCGTCGCGCTCGATTTCGGTAAAGCGACTGAGCAACAGAGTTCGAGATGCGACGTAGAGAATGCCTACGAACGCAGACATCGTGACGGCGAGAATCACCAAAGTTTTGCGTCGCATGGGCAAGGGTCCAGTCTCCTAAGAACTTGGTTCTAATCAAACGTCGTCGCGGCACCGACACGTGCCTTTGCGACACACTCCAGCGAAGTGATAGGTGCCCACAAAGAGCAACGCGAGGACCGAACGCCCGGGGGCGACGTGCCACTATCTCTCTGCGATCTGAAGCAGTTGCCAATCGATCGACACGACAAGGCGAGTATCGGGTTCCAATACGGGACCTGCCATTCCGAAGTGGTTAGGCCGGTCCGAATGCGCGGCTGGTGTTTGAAACTGCTGCTGATGTTAATGTGTGATGCCAGACGATTGGTCTCGCGAGGAGGTGCGAAATGCAGGGGCAGCCGCTAGAAGGTCAAGTGGCTCTGGTGACGGGCGCGGCCAAGCGCATTGGACGCAGCATTGCGCTGCGTTTGGCGGCTGAAGGCGCCGCAGTGGTGGTGAATTACGCGACGTCAGAGGCGGAAGCGGAGACCGTTGTCCGCGAAATAGCTGCCAAAGGCGGCCGGGCGATTGCGCTGCAGGCGGACGTGACCAAGCGCGCGGACGTGAAGAAGCTGATGGCTGCTGCGGAGAAGGAATTCGGTCGAATCGACGTTCTGGTGAACAACGCCGGCATATTCTTTCCGGCGAAATTCGCGGAGTTAACGGAAGATCAGTGGGACCGGGTAATGAACGTCAATTTGAAGTCGCAGTACCTGTGCGCGCAGGAAGCGGCGCCAATCATGAAAAAACAGGGACGCGGACGAATTGTGAACCTCTCTTCCCTTGGCGGCCTCCTGGCCTGGCCGGGCTATACGCACTACTGCGTTTCAAAAGCCGGGACAATAATGCTGACTCGGTGTTTAGCGCGCGCTCTCGCGCCGGAGATTTTGGTGAACAGCGTGGCTCCCGGAACGATCGAATTTCCTGGCGAAGGTTCCGCGCAGACTCAGCATGCTCAGGAGTTCGTCGAGCGGGTGCCCCTACATCGCACGGGAAGCGGTGACGATATTGCAGATGCAGTAATGTATCTGGCGACCGCCGATTTCGTCACCGGCCAAACGATTGCAGTTGATGGGGGGCGGACGCTCGTGTAGCCGCCCGATGGCGGTTGGCCGGTTAACTTCGGGAAGATTCCTCTTGCAAAATGCGATTTCTCGAATACGCTAAGCCCCCGAAAGACTCAGGGCCACGGAAGGCCCGGAAGGAAAGTAACTGTGGCGGATTCAGCGGCATCAGGCGGACTGGTTTCCCTACCAAGCGCGGAGGAGCCACGCACCGAGCGGCGCGACGCGTGGTGGACCGAGAACCTGCCGTTCGTCGTCGTCATGACCATTTTCGCTGTGTATACCACCTGGCGCGCGTTTGAGGGCCGCTATTATTGGACGGATCCCTATCTTTCGCCTTTCTATTCTCCACTGATCGATCCGGAACATCACGTCTGGCCATGGTCACCGGCAATATTGATTTTGTGGGGGCCGCTCGGATTCCGGATGACCTGCTACTACTACCGCAAGGCCTACTATCGCGGATTTTTTGCCGACCCCCCAGCATGCTCCGTCGGCGAAAAGGGCCATAAAAATTACTGTGGCGAGACGGCGTTTCCATTCATCTTGCAAAACATCCACAGGTATTTCTTCGTGGTCGCGGTGATCTTCATCGGTTTCCTCTGGTACGACGCGATTCGAGCATTTTTCTTTCCAAACGGCGTTGGCTTGGGCGTCGGTACGGTGATCATGCTGGTGAACATTATTTTACTGACGGGCTATACATTTGGTTGTCATTCCTGCCGGAATTTAGTCGGCGGGCGCCTAGATTGTTTTTCGTGCAGTGCGTCAGGGCGAACGCGTTACAAAGGCTGGCGGGCAGTGACGCGACTCAACGAGCATCACCTGTTCTGGGCGTGGGTGAGCATGATTTCAGTGGGACTAACCGACCTCTATATTCGCTTGGTCGCGTCGGGAATCGTGAAGGACATCCGGCTTCTGTGACCACCACAAACGAAAATCGATACGAGAACCACGAATACGACGTGCTGATCATCGGCGCCGGCGGCGCGGGTTTGCGCGCGGCCATTGAGGCGCTGGCGCATGGAGCGCGCGTCGCTGTCGTCTGCAAATCCCTGCTCGGCAAGGCGCACACGGTGATGGCCGAGGGCGGTTTGGCGGCGGCCATGGCCAACGTCGATAGAGCCGACGACTGGAAGACGCATTTTCGCGACACCATGCGCGGCGGAAAGCTGCTTAACAACTGGCGCATGGCCCAATTGCATGCGCAAGAGGCTCCAGACCGCGCACGCGAACTAGAACAATGGGGCGCGCTTTTCGACCGCACCGAGAACGGCGACATCATGCAGCGCGCGTTCGGTGGGCACACGTACAAGCGCCTGTGCCACGTCGGCGATCGCACTGGCCTGGAGATGATCCGCACGTTGCAGGATCGCGGCGTGCAGATGGGTTTCGACGTGTTCATGGAATGCACGATCACGCGGCTGCTGAAGGATGGAGACCGCGTGGCGGGAGCGTTCGGCTACTGGCGCGAGTCGGGAAGGTTTGTAACGTTCGCGGCGAAGTCGATCGTGATTTCGACGGGCGGGATTGGGAAGTGCTGGAAGATCACGTCGAATTCATGGGAATGCACGGGCGACGGCATGGCGCTGGCGTATGAGGCAGGCGCGGAACTGTTGGACATGGAATTCGTGCAATTCCATCCCACAGGCATGGTCTGGCCACCCGGCGTGCAGGGGATATTGGTCACGGAAGCGGTGCGCGGCGAAGGCGGCATCTTGCGCAATAAGGATGGCGAACGCTTCATGGAGAAGTACGATCCCAAGCGCATGGAGCTTTCCACGCGCGACGTGGTGGCGCGGTCCATTTACACCGAGGTGCGTGAGGGGCGAGGAAGCCCGCACGGCGGAGCGTTTTTGGACATCTCGCAGAAGCCCGCCCAGTATGTAATCCGCAAGCTGCCGTCGATGTACCACCAGTTCAAGGAGCTGGCGGACGTGGACATCACCAAGGGGCCAATGGAAGTAGGTCCGACGTGCCATTACGTAATGGGCGGGATTCGCGTGGAGGCGGAGACGGGGCAATCGTCAGTACCGGGGCTTTTCGCGGCCGGAGAAGCGGCAGCCGGTTTGCATGGAGCTAACCGTCTCGGAGGAAATTCGCTTTCGGACTTGCTGGTTTTCGGCCGGCGCGCCGGACTCGCCGCCGCTGAGCATGCCAAGAAGGTTGTGGCGCCCGTGCTCGATCACGTACAGATAGACGAGGCTGAACGCCAGATGCTGGCACCCTTCGAGCGAACGGATGGCGAAAGCCCATACCAGATTCATCATGATTTGCAGGAAACCATGCAGCACTTAGTCGGCATCTTTCGGAACGAGGAAGATTTGAAAAAAGCGCTGGTGGAACTGGACAAGCTGAGCGAGCGGGCCAAGCGCATACGCGTGGAAGGCTCGCGTCTGTATAATCCGGGCTGGCATTTGTCGCAAGACCTGCGAAACATGTTAATCGTCTCGGAGGCGTGTACGCACGCGGCGTTGGCGCGCAAGGAGAGCCGCGGGGCGCACAGCCGATTGGACTTTCCGAAGACCGAAGAAGCCTGGGGCCAAAAAAATCACGTGATCGAGAACCGGCGTGGTGCGATGACGCTATTTGAAGTACCCAAGCCAGAAATACCGCAAGACTTGAAGCAGTTGCTTGCCGAGGATAAGTAGCCGCGGGTTTCGCGACGAAAATTGTGGCAATGGAGGAATTGGGAATGGCCGAAGCGACGATGCGGATTTTTCGCGGCAGCCGCGAATCCGGCAAGCACGTGGATTATCAAGTGCCGCTCGTCCCGGGGATGGTTGTGTTGGATGCAGTGCATTCGGTGCAGGCGCATCAGGCGCCCGACCTGGCGGTGCGCTGGAACTGCAAGGCGGGGAAGTGCGGGTCGTGCTCAGCGGAAGTGAATGGGAGGCCGAGACTGATGTGCAAGACTCGCATGGACGCGCTGCCACCCGACAAGCCGATCGTGGTGAGTCCTCTCAAAACCTTCCCGCTGATAAAAGACTTGGCGACGGATGTTTCCTGGAACTATCAGGTGAACAAGAAGATTCCGCCGTTTCAGCCGCGGCCGGGTGTGGAATGGAAGATGTATCAGCGCGACATTGATCGCGTCCAGGAGTTCCGCAAGTGCATCGAATGTTTTTTATGCCAGGACGTCTGCCACGTGCTCCGCGACCACGGCAAGAAGGACGAATTCGGCGGCCCGCGCTTTTTCGTTCGCACGGCGGGGCTGGAAATGCATCCTCTGGATGGCGTGGATCGCACGCCGCTGTTGAAGGAGACACTGGGCCTCGGGTTTTGCAACATTACGAAATGTTGTACGGAAGTTTGCCCTGAAGAAATTCATATCACCGACAACGCTATCATTCCGCTCAAGGAGCGCGTGGTGGACGAGTTTTACGATCCGCTGGCCAAGCTCTGGCGGAAGATCCGCGGCTCCAAAACGGCATAGGTGACCGTGATAGGCAGAGCATTCGCGATGGACTACAAGCTCAAGTCGATATCAATGGCCGGGATTCCCGAAGCGGCATCGAAGGCCGAGCGGTACCGCTTCCTGAACGATCCAGAGGAGTCTGAATCAATCTGCCGCGACATTTTAGCTCTCGACCCTTTGAATCAACAGGCGCTGCGCCTGCTCGGGCTGGCGATCACCGACCAGTTTCTGGGTGTCGGCACGGACCGGTTTCGCGAAGCGAAGGAAGCTTTCGAAAAGCTTTCGGATCGATATGAACGCCTGTATCACACCGGACTGCTATTTGAGCGGCGCGCAAAGGCGCAAATCCAAGCCGGGCAGCCGCCGCATACGCTGCTCCCCTTGCTGGAGCAGGCGCTGGGCTGCTATTCCGAAGCGGAGGCCATCCGACCGCCGGAGAACGACGATGCGATCCTCCGCTGGAACCGCTGCGTACGTCTTCTCGAAATATTGAAGAGCCGCCTGGAAGAAGGATTGGTTTCGTTTGACGTGCACGACGCTCCGCCGATTTAGAGCGGCGACAATTTCCACTTGGAATTAATTTGGTCCGTTTACAATTTCAACTTTCCGCTAACTAGCAGTGTGATCATATCGCGGTCCGCTTCCAGGAAATCCATCTCGCGCAGAGTTTCGGGCGCTCGCCATTCGATGCGTTCAAAAACGCAATTGCGGATTGTTTCGGGCGTAGCTTCCGCGGCGAAAAACACTACTTCGACCGGTTCTGACATTTCCTTATACTTGTGCCGCGTGCGGTAGATTTCGTGGCCGATCCGGGCGGGGACATCCAATTCCTCGCGAAGTTCACGCTCCAACGCCTCCTCCAGAGATTCGCCGCGCCCTACCTTGCCTCCTGGAAATTCCCACTGCAACTCGAACGCGCCACCGCGTTTGCGCTGGCAAACTAACAGCCGATTGTCAGATCGAATTAGCGCGGCCACCACGAGCATGTGTTTGAGTCGATTTCGGTCCGGGGCCCTTCAGCGCGTGCAAACGAAAAACGCGCCGGAGAGCTATATCACTCTCCGGCGCGCAAGAATACAGAGTCCAAAGACCTACTGCGATGCTGCCTCAACCTTCTTGAGGCCAGGCATCGGCTGATCCCAGATCAGGCGGACATCCGGAGCAGCATTGGGATAGAACTGCGTCGACTTCTTGCCTGAGGGCAGCAAGATGATATCCACACGGCGGTTGTACGCCAGCCAGTCCGCGTACGGCCGCCGCGCCATGAACTTCGGCTGGGCCTGCGGATTGGTGGACTCCAACTGCTTCACGTCGGTGCGCGGAAGCGGCCGCTGCTTGCCGTAAGCCGCGGTCTCAATCTTGTCGCCGGAAATGCCCTGATCGACAAGGAACTGCTTTACGCGCTCGACGCGGCGTTCGCTGAGGTCCTGGTTGTAATGAACGGAACCGCGGACATCCGCATATGCCTCGATCGAGAGCTTCGCATCCGGATCGTATTCGAGGTACTTCTTGAATCCGGCCGCTAGGGTTGTCAAAGCGTCCTGCTGGCTCTTCACCAGTCCGACCTGCGGATGGCGCATATCCGGGTACGCTGTGGGATAGAAAATGCTCTGTAACGTGACCTGTGGGATCGGTTCGATTTCGCCCACAATGTGCACCGGCGCGTTCTCTGTTGCCGAGCCGCCGCAGACATTCGTCGCGTTCAAAGCGTAGTTTTTCGTCTCGTCGATGGTGCGAGCCGGTTGCCCCTGCGCAACCTCCGAAGTGTCGGCTGGCGTGGGCTGCACGGTCTCACTGCCGCTGGCATCCACAGTCTTGCCGTCCACCGTGATCGTGGACGCGTTCGAAGTCTGCCACGTCAGCGTGGTCGAGTCCTGCTGCACCACCTTGTCGCCGATCTTGTGGTAGTGGACCTCCGTTGGATTCGCGCTGATGCTGGCATCAACTTTCGTGTTGACGTTCACAGTCGAGCTGCCGCTGTAGGCGCCGCCAGGACCTTTGGCGCTAAAGTCATACGTGGTGGTGGCATGCGGCGTTACAGACTGGTTTCCGCTACCCTGCACGTTACCCACGTTGCTGATGCTGGTATCCACCGCATCCGTGCTCTGCCAATTCAGGGTGGACGACTGCCCGCAATTGATGTTCGCCTGGGAGGTGCTGAAGCTGCCTGTGACCGGAGCCACGGCTACCGTCGCGCTCGCTACCCCAGCCTTAAAGCGGGCCAGGTCCTTCAGCTTTTCGCCGCGCTTCCAATCGACGGTCTTCTGTTTATTGCTATTAACGTAGACGACCGTCTTCTTGTCGGTCTCGACCTTTACGTCGCCAGACCAGACGGTCTTCCCATGGCGCGTCACGGTAATATGGTGCGTACCCGGCGGAAGGAGCAAATTCTGGTGCCAGATAAAATCGTTATCGAACTCGTCGCCATGACCGACAAAATATGCCGGCGTGTCGCCGTTAGATAGAACTGCGGCTCTGGGAGCGCCGTCGATAATTACAAGCCCGAAGGGCCCCGAGACCTTGCCGCCTTCCGGCTGAAGCTTTACATCGAGCGGGGTGGCTTTGCCTGCCGTAATATCCACGTCCTGTTTGGACGGCTCGTACCCGTAATTCACCACCTCGATGCTGTGCTTCCCGGGAGCCAGCGTATAGGACCGGCTGCCATCCCTCATAGCCGTACCGTCAATAAAGACGTACGCCTGCTTTGGAGAAACCTTGATCTTCAGTTTCCCGTCCCCATTCTTCGCGAAGCTGGCGCTCGCCACAAGAGCGAGAGCCAGCGCGAGGCTGAGAACGTATCCCAATCGTCGCATCTGCATTCTCCTGAACAATCTGTAGGCCAATTTTTGGTGATTGCTCTCTTGCGCCCTTACAAGAGAGCCTCGGGCTAGGGAAATTAAAAACTAACTCCTAACTCTCCTCCTGTCAATCAGATTCGGAAATTATGCAGAAGGTTGCGAAGCATTTTTTTAATTTACTGTGGGTTACAGTTTCCACACTCAGTCGCGTGTTTTATACTTCCGGGCGTGTTCAACGATCGCCTGCTCAACCATTTTCGCAATCCTCACAACGTGGGAGAAGTTGCGGAGTCCTCCGCGAGCGTGGAAGTTAGCAACCCCATTTGCGGTGACATTTTGCGGCTGAGCGCGCGCGTCGAGAGCGGCCGCATCGTCGAATCAAAGTTCAAAACTCAGGGTTGCACCGCCTCTATAGCGGCCAGTTCTGTACTAACCGATTTGCTGGCTGGTAAGTCCCCGGAGGAGGCACGTTCGATTTCTGCGGACGATATATCACAAGCGTTGGGTGGCCTGCCGCCGGCCACGTTTCACGCTGCTCAGCTATGCGTTGACGCCGTGGCTATGCTCGTCCGGAAGCTAGGGTGAGTCTCTGGCGTCTGTCTGTCCGTATTACGGTGTTTCCATCGCACTTTTCAAAGTTGCGGGATCGTTCAGGTTGAGCACCACTCCCTGTTCGTCCGTAGGAACCTCCAGTACATCGGCTGCATGGGTCCACACCACCTGCCGCGCGCCGACCTCCGGCGATGCGGCCAATATCTCCTGATAGAGGACCTCGGCGAAGATCAGCGGATGGCCGCGCCTGCCCTGGTAAGTGGGCAGCACGATCACCTTGCCGCTCGAATCGAATGCCTCGATTAGCCGTGCAAGCAAATCAGCGGAAACCAGCGGGTGATCGACCGGGCAAAGAAGCAGGCCGGCCGTTTCGCCGTTCGGAAGGCTGCTGATCGCCGCCTGAATCGACGAAAGCTGGCCGCTCTGCCATTCCTGGTTGACCACAATCTCTGCGTCGCCGGCGCGAACATTCGAGCTGATTTCTTCGGCATGCGCGCCGACCACGATTCGCTTGAAGCCCACTCGCTCGTGATTGGTCACTTCCAACAAATGCTCGGTGAAGTTTTTTCCACGGTAGGGAAGCAGCGCTTTTGGAGTGCCCATTCGGCGAGATTCGCCGGCGGCAAGGATTGCGGCAGCCAACGGTAGGCGCGCCGCGCTTCGGGATGGACTCATTCGGGAAGCTAAGCGTTCGGAAGGCGTGCGGCGCGCGCGAGTTTTACCGCCTTATGAGGCAGGTTCTTAGCGTTTCGCCGCACGGCGATCAACTCCGCCGTGATGCTGACGGCGATCTCTTCGGGCGAAAGCGCGCCGATGTCGAGCCCCACGGGGGCGTTCACGCGCTCGAATTCCTCGGGGGAATAGCCTTCCTTTTCAAGCGCCTTATAGACGGATATCACCTTGCGCTTACTGCCAATCATGCCGATATACCGCGCCGGAGTTCGCACCGCCCACGCCAGCACGCGCATGTCGTCCTTATGTCCGCGGGTGACGATCAGCAGGTAACTGGAAGCATTCGGTTTCAGTTTTTCGAATGCATCTTCGTAAGTGGTGTGAATATCCGTAGCCATCGGAAACCGCTCCGCATTGGCATAAGCGACGCGATCGTCGATCACTCCGATGCCGAATCCAGCCGCGCTTGCCGCGCGCGCCACGGACAACGAGATGTGCCCGCCGCCAAAAATGTAAAGCATCGGCTGAGGCAGCAAGGGTTCGACGAAAATTTCCAGTGTCCCGCCGCAGATCAAGCCGATGTCGTAGCCGGCGTCGTGGTTCAGGTTGAAAGTCATCTTGCGCGGTTGTTCGACGTTCATCACTTCCTTCGCCGCCGCCCAGACTTCCGCCTCCACGCATCCGCCGCCAATCGTCCCGGCCACCGAGCCATCCTCGCGCACCAGCATCCGCGAGCTCTCGTAGCTCGGAATCGACCCGTTGGTATGGACGATGGTCGCCAGCGCCCCGCGCTCGCCGGCCTTGCGCATGCGCACGATTTCTTCGAATAGGTCCATGGATAAAAGTAGCCTACGTCCGCAAGCCACCGCTGTCAATCGCGCCTCACCGAATTGTGCCACCATTTCGCGCACGAGCGTCGCGGTTGCGGGCAACTCTGTAGCGCCGGCGTCTCGCCTTCGTTTCTCTATTTTGGCTCGACCGAACGTCGCACCCATAGCCAGTCGCGCAATGCACCTTTTTCGGATTTGCCAAAACGTATCGCACGATCCGCTCGAATTTCCGCGGACCCCGGCAGTCAAGAGCGTTTAAGCGTTTTAGCCATCAGTAAACATGGATTTTTTGGTGACCACAGGCCCGGAAAGACCTCGATCGGCACGAACCCGATGGCTTCATAGAATAGACGGGTGGCTTTATAGTGCGGGTCTGGATGAGAACTGGCCAATGTCTTGACTGTCAAAAACTTCGCGTCGAGATCAAGTGCCATCTTTTCCGCAGCCTCGAACAAAAGATGCCCGCAGCCCTTTCGATGCCATTCCCGGCGTATGCCAAGCACATAGGCTTCGACTGCCGACGGTGTTTGCGGCTTCAGAGCGATAAATCCGATAATCAGGCCTGAAGAGGCTTTGGCGACAAGCATGGGTAGATCAACCACGCCTTTCGCGTAGGAATCGATAGCTTCCGGGATGCCAAACCATTCCGGCAAAGACTCAAGGATTTCCCGGCACACCGCGCTCTTTTGTTCATTGAGAACCTCGATGTGAATGTGACCCTTTATCGGCTCGTTCATTGAAGTCACCATTCGCCAACCGGTTTATGCGGGACTTCGTCTGAAGCCGGTTTTCGTGCCTTCACTCCCAGAATTTAACTATCATAATGAGGTGACGTTTTTAAAAGCATTTCTAGCTTGCGGCGCGGCTCGACCAGCTCATGTTGAGCGTCCTGCCAGCGTGCGGGCAGGCCGGCGCGCTCACGTCTCGTTCTCAATTCTGGAGTCTCGGTCATTTTGCTGGGTGAGAACCGAATGCATCCAGCCGCAAGCAGCCGTCACAACGGCCGCCGCAAATAGCGGCACCAGATCGGTCACCCACACCGTAAGGCCGACGGAGGGCGCCGCGAAATTCAGCAGCCAGTTCTCTAAGTAAATCGTGCATTGAAACCCGGCGTAGCCGACCACTAGGGCTACGACAAGCGCCAGCAATGGCCCCCGCCATCGTGCAAACACAGTTGAAGCAATCACGCCTGCGACGGCGATCAGGATCGAAGTGGCCACAACGACCGGGCTCCGCCAGCAAACCACGGCCGCAGTCAGCGGCACGCAGAATGCGAGTGCAAGCTGCGCAAATCGGTCGCGAAATCCGCGCCGAATGATCATATAGGGTGTTGCTACCCACAGAAGCATTGCGAGTCCGCCGAGCATTACGAAAAAAGGCCGCCAGATTTCAGAAGGACCATGCTCCGGAGGCATGCCATGGAGCGAGGCATAAACCGGCATCGGCAGCGCTCGCAACAACGAGAAGCAGATCGCTCCGCACCCAAAGGCAATCAGCCGGCGCCAATTGAGTCGCAATAGGATCCCAGCAACGGAGAGCCAGAACCACAAAGCTCCGCGTTCCCTCGCTTCTTCGAGGAGGTCGCCGACGATTGAAGCGGCTAGGTCAGGGCCGGTAAAACGAGCGATCACCCACTCTGCTGCCGGTGGGCTAACCATTCACTTCCCCAATTAAGCCGAGCCCTTGAAGCAGTCTCCGGTACGAATGTTGAGACGCAGTCACCGCGGCACGGCCTTTCTTCGTCACCCTTACGTAGCGTTTCGCCCGGCCGCCCCGCTGCGGCGTAGGGTCGCCCAGCCGCGACTGCACCAGTCCCTTCTTCTCCATGCGGTCGAGAGCTGTGTAGAGCGCTCCCGGTGCGGGCTGGCGTCCAGTGCATTCGGCTATCTCCGCACGGATCGTCACGCCGTAAGCATTTTCGTCGAGCCGCAGAATCGCCAGAAGCACCACCTGCTCGAACTCTCCCAACGGTACGGACGGTCTCATAACAACTGCAATGTAGTTAATTGTTGGTCAGATTGTCAAGCTCATCTCGACTCGTCGACGCGACCGTGAAACGTCTGGCAGATGGCCGACCCTCGCGCTTGAGTTCCGCAGCGGCATTCGCGCGCATGGTTTTCGCCGGATCGAACCCGCGCGACACTTTCCTCACTCGAAGTGACTATGGTATAATGACCATGGTTACGGGGGCTGTCTATGAAGAAGATGGCGGCGGGTGCATTCAAGGCGAATTGCCTGGCGGTAATGGACGAGGTTCGCTTGAAACGCGAAACCGTCGTAATTACGAAGCATGGGAAGCCGGTGGCGCAGCTGGTCCCGGTGAATGCTGAAACGGACGACATTTACAATTTCCTCGCTGGCAGGGGTCGCATTACGGGCGACGTGGTGTCGCCTGCGCTCACATCGAAAGAGTGGGGGAAGCTGGCGTGATTTTGCTGGACACGCACGTTGTGCTCTGGCTGGCGTTTGCGCAGGAAAAGCTTTCCAAACCAGCGAAAGCGGCGATCGACGCGGCCCGCAGGAGTGCGGAGGGGCTGGCGGTTTCTGGCATATCTCTGCTGGAGCTGGCTACGCTGGCCTGGAAGAGGCGAATCGACCTCGACATCAGCCTCGAAAATTTCCTAGTGGAGGTCGAATCGCGATTCGTGGTGGTGCCCATCAGTGCACGCATCTGCGCTCAAGCCATGGCGCTCCCGCGCGCATTTCCCCGGGACCCGGCCGATCGAATTATTTGCGCGACTGCATTGGTTGAAGGCGTCGCTCTGGTAAGTGCGGACGTCGGGATACGGCGCTCACGGGCGGTTAGGATCGTCTGGTAGTCCCGCCTTGCGCGGCTGTTTCCCGCATTTTTCTCCCGTCGCGGATCGCACCGGCTTTCGTTGCGCGGCGTCGATCACGCCGTTGGACAGCGCCGCTCCTCGGTGCTACTTTGCTGGCTGTTTTGCGGACCGGGTGCGCGGAGGCTCTCGATGAAAGCGGTGGTTCTCAACGAGTATGGCGGTCCCGCAGTTCTGCACGTCGCCGAAGTCCCCGAGCCGCAGATCGGTGCGAACGAGGTGCTTGTGCGGGTTCGCGCCTGCTCGCTAAACCACCTCGATCTCTGGCTTCGAGGCGGCCTTCCCACGCAGCCGCTGGCGTTCCCTCATATTCTTGGCAGCGACATCGCCGGAGAAGTTGCGAAGATTGGGTCGTCGGTTACGAGCGTTCG
>JBOGMW010000182.1:0-22377 GCA_050746805.1 Candidatus Acidiferrales bacterium
AGGTAGTCACGGGTGACGGCTTCAGCCTCCGCGCGTTCGCGAACATTTTCGCCCAGGTGCGTGATCAGGGAAGTAACCCCGCTTTCCGCCAGACGACACGAGGCGCCGAGGGCGTCGCTAAGTTGCTCGCCGGGCAAGAAACGCTGCGAGGCGCGTTGGACGAAACGCAGTCGTGGGGCGTATTCACGGAGCCAAGCGCTTTCGGAAGCATGCACGAGAATGCGGCGCGCCCAGCTCATTTGGCGAAAGTGGCTGCGGCGGAGGCAGGCGGCGCGAGAATCCTTAGTGAGTACATGATTTGCCGGGCGTCCGGTTTAGCGGAAAGGGTATCAGAGGAGCGGCTCTACGTCACCAGCGCGGAGGCGCAGGCGAAAACAAACCGTGCATTGGGGAACCCGGTGCAAGGCGGACCGGGCACTTGACGAGCAAGCTTTGTTGCCGGTGGCGCTGGGGGCGGGTACAATGGGGCCTTGATCGCGGACGGCTTGAAGGCTTGCGAGTTCGCGGATATTTCACTCCGCCGCCGAAGTTGAGGCGGAGCGACTTGCCTGACTAACCTAGGAATCATGGCGGCTGGAATGAACGAACCTCTCTCCGTCTCTTCGGTTGTAGGCGCTACGCCGGACCACGTCGCGTGCTCGTTGGGAGATGAGGCAGCGATCCTGAACCTGAAGAACACCACATATTATGGGCTGAATCCCGTTGGCACGCGGGTGTGGGATCTGGTGCAGCATTCGAGACGCGTCAGCGAGATTCGCGATGCGCTTCTGGAGGAATACGATGTGGAAGCGGTGCAGTGCGAGCAAGACTTACTCGATCTGCTGGAAAACATGAAGGAGCAAGGATTGATCGAAGTGCGGTGACGAAAGGCTGAAGACGGCAGCGAATTTATAGTCAGGAAAATCGTCCCTGCGCATTCTTGACCGGGCCCCACAGGAGTCCAATCCCAGCCACGGGCCCCCAACTGACTTTGCGCGACTTTCCTCGAGGTGGCGGGTTGAAAAAAGCGGCACAAACTTGGCGCCGATTTTGGCGAATGAACGGCTACGCACAGGCACGCGTGCTGGAGGCGGCGGGTGGGCTGCTGCTCACGCGGCTGTGTCTGTCCGTGGCCGGATTCCGGCGATGGAAAGCGGCGATCGAATGGCTCACGGCTGGTTCGGCGGCGCCGGGAAGACCGGCCACGCACCCGGAAATGGAATTTGCGGGCGCGATGGACCGCTGGGAAGCAGCGGCGGCGCGTCATGTGCCCATCAGCGCGAATTGCCTGGAGTGTTCGTTGACCTTGTGGTGGCTGCTGCGGAGACGCGGAATTGCCGCAGAACTGTGCATCGGCGGGCGGAAGGAACATGGGCGATTCGAAGCGCACGCGTGGGTTGAGTTGGGGGGAATGGTGGTGAGTGACAAGAACGGCGGGCGCGGGGAGTTTGAGGCATTCAGGGGACGCCTTGCCACGATGAGGACGCCCGCATCATGAGCGGGATCGTAGGGACATTCCGGCGAGACGGTGGGCTTGCCGACCAGTCGATGGCGCGGGCGCTGACGCGATCCCTTGCTTTTCGCGGGCCGGATGCCCAGCAGATCTGGTGCAGCGGGCCGGTGGCGCTGGGCCACGCAATGTTGCGAGCCACGGAGGACTCCGCGTTCGAGCGGCAGCCTGCCGCGATCGGCGGGAAAATGTGTATCACCGCGGACGCGCGATTGGACGCGCGTGGCGATTTGTTGGCGGCGCTCGCGCAAGCGGGCCGAGACGCACGGAGGACGGCTTCGGACTGCGAATTGATTCTGGAGGCGTACGCCGCATGGGGCGACGAGTGCGTGCAGCGTCTGCGGGGCGATTTTGCGTTTGGGATTTGGGACGGGCCGCGGCAAACGCTTTTCTGCGCGCGGGACCACGTGGGCATCAAGCAGTTTTACTTCACGGAGAACAAGAATTTCTTTCTGTTCAGCAATACGCTGGACTGCGTGCGGATGCACCCCGATGTGGCGGACGATTTGAATGAAGCGGCCATCGCCGATTTTCTGCTGTTTGGATTCAATTGCGATCCGGCGACCACCACATTTCGAGCGATCCGGCGGCTGCCGCCGGCTCATTTCCTACGGGTTTCAGCGGACGGGCTGCGGATCAAGCGATACTGGACGTTTCCCGTGGACGGACACATCCGGTACAACCACAGCGATCAGTACGTGGAACATTTTCAGATCCACTTGCGGGATGCTGTGGCGGACCGGCTGAAGGGCGCGCGAGTAGGCATCCTGCTAAGCGGCGGGCTGGATTCGTCTTCGCTGGCCGCGACGGCGCGGGAGCTTTCACCGGAGCGAGGCGAGAGTGGAAAACTGCGGGCGTATACGGTGACACACGAGGAGACTCTGAAAGAGCAGGACGGCGCGCATGCGCGCGAACTGGCGGGGTTTCTGGGCATTCCGATTCGGTGTCTGCCCATGGACCGGCTGAAACCGTTCGAGCGATGGGACGATCTGACGATGCACTGGCCAGAGCCGGTGCATGACCCGCTGATGGCCGGCCTCTTCGATCAATTCACGGCCATAGCGGCGGAGTGTCGCGCAGCACTCGACGGCGAAGGCGCGGACAATTTGATGGATTTCCAGATGCTGCCGTATGCCCGGAGTTTGGCGAGAAATCGGGACTGGCGCCGCCTGCGCACGGACGTGCCGCGATTTTTGCGGGTGCGGCAGATCCCATGGCGCGGAGCGGTCCAGAGAATAAAACACGCGGTAGGCGCCGATCCCGATGCTGCCGCTTTCCCGAAGTGGCTGGATCCGGATTTTGCCCGAAGAGTGAATGCGAAGGCGCGATGGCGGGAGGGTTACGCACCTCAAGTGGCGCCGACGCATCCGGTGAAGCCCAGGGCGCATGCGTCCATGTATTTGCCGCATTGGACTCTGTTATTTGAGACGCAAGACGCGGGTGTGACGCGCCGGCCGGTAGACGTGCGTTACCCTTTTCTGGATTTGCGCATCATTGACTACTTACTGGCCATTCCATCGTTTCCCTGGGCATTCAAAAAGACGATCTTGCGCGAGGCAATGGCGGGATATCTGCCGGAGAAAATCCGGCTGAGGCCGAAGACTCCACTGCCGGATGAGCCGATGAGCGCATCCCTTGGAAAGCAAGGTTCGCCGCAGACCGAAGCAATGAAGTGGTCCGAGGAATTGGGGCGGTTCGTGCGCCGGGAAGTCTACGAATCGCCCCGTTCTCGGCGGGCGGCGGTACAATTGAATGAACAGACAATGGGGGTGTTGTGTCTGAACTTTTGGTTGCGGCGCTCAAGCTCCTTTCGGTATAACTTGATGGCGGAGGTCGGGAATGGATAAGGCCCGGAAGCCCCAGCCGAAGAAGCCGTACACGCCGCCCGTGCTTACGAAATACGGTACCGTACGCGATCTCACCAATACGGTCCGCGGGACGCACCATCACGACGGTGGTCGCCGCAGGACCGGGTTTTACCGCACAGGGTGAAGTCCGGCGATATGAATTGAACAATGCCTACGTAATTTTCGGGCTGCGGGTCTGCTCGGACACGCCTTTGCCTGGTTTAGAACCCGCTTTTAAACAGTTCAGCGACTTCGACGTACACCTACATTTTGGGAATTCTCCCGTAATTCCAAAAGAGCTATGCGCAACGAGCGCAGAGCCGTTTTTTGAAAGCCCTCACGTGATGGAATCGGGTGAGCCGGTGCTGCGCGTCTGGATAATTGCAGATGGCGCATGGCGGCGGTTTGATTACGCGGATGGCACGCAATTTTGGGTCGATGCCAATGGCACGGACATATGGTCCTTCTGGACCAATAGCTCATCTTTCGAAGACGCGGTGAGTTACGTGTTAGGGCCCGTTTTCGCGTACTTGCTGCGTTTGCGCGGAGTGACGTGCCTGCACGCGAGCGCGGCGCAGTGCGCGGGGCGGACCGTCGCGTTCGTGGGCCCAGGAGGCGCGGGGAAATCGACGCTGGCCGCGGCGCTGGGGTTGCGCGGGCACGTGGTTCTCTGCGACGACGTGGTGGCGCTCATGGAGCGCAATGGAGCATTTTACGTGATGCCGGCGTATCCCTATCTTTCGCTCTGGCCGGAATCGGTGCAGGCGCTTTATGGGGCAGGGCGCGATTTCGGGACGTTTTCGGAGAATTATCCTAAGCGCATGCTGCCAAAGGCGACCGGTGATTTGCGGTTCGGCGATGAGCCAACGTTTCTTGATGTAATTTTTCTGTTGGGTGAGCGAATGGACAGTATTTCAGCGCCGCTAGCGGAGAGCTTAGAGAAGCGCGAGGCGCTGATGTGGCTGGTGGGCAATACATACTCGAATTTGTTGTTGGACGAACAGATGCGTGCAAGAGAATTTGCGCTGCTCGGTAGATTGCTGGCGGCAGTTCCGGTACGACGATTGCGGCCGCAGACGGATGTTTCGCGGATCGGATCTCTTTGCGAACTCGTCGAGAGTGAATTAGCACGGCCGAAGGACGTAGCGCCGGCGGTTGCGTAGCGCAACTGCGCGCGCCGGCAGCTGCGAATTTCGGCGGGTTTTTTCTTTCTTCCCAGGCTCGCTTCTGCGATATTCCTTGCGAGACTTTCTGGCGCGCTGGGGGCGCTGCGTGTCCCGCGAACCAACCCCGGCGAGTTTCCCAGCTTCCAAGCTTCGGCTCTTGAAACAGGCGTAGGAGGATTGTGTAGATGCGAAAGCTCGTGGCGCTTAGCGGCTTGTTACTGCTATGGATTTCTCCGGCCATCGCGCAGGAGGACGCGGCCGCGGCGCAGGAACAGTCGGTTTCGCCGCCTGTGCAGGCAACGCCGGTGAAGAAAACCCCACCGGTAACGCCGAAGTTCGAAATTTCCGCCGGGTACACGATCCGGTCGAATTATCAGCCCGACGGCACGAAGCCGTATTTCAATGGTTTCTATGCGTCGGTCAACAGAAATATTTTCCATTGGCTAGGGGCGGAGGCGGAATTCACGGGAACGTTGAAGAACCAGGGCGTTATTACGGGGGATTCGCGCGTATATACGTTTTTGGTGGGACCGGAGCTTTACCCATTCGGCCATCGGAAGGTGACGCTTTTCGGACATGCGTTATACGGGCTCGGATTAGAGAGAATCACGACGGGACCCTTCGCGGGATTCGGAGTGCAAACGTCGACTTTCGATGTGGGGGCGTGGGAAGTCGGCGGCGGATTGGATTGGAATAAATGGCAGCACTGGTCGATTCGTTTGGTTGAAGGCGATTTCGGCGGCGCGAATTTTACGGGAGTGAAGACGGGCGGAGGATCGGTACGCATATCCGCGGGGATGGTGTACAGGTGGGGGAGAAAGTAGATGGTGATTACCTGATGGACGCGGGTGAAGGGCAGGGTTCGGCATCGAATTCTTCAGGCATCCTGATTGATCGACCGAGCCATCTTTAGTAGTCTCTACGACTGTCTTCGGGGCTATCCGCCGGTATGGGGATGAAGGTGAGAGATTTGCGGGCGCGATTGGACTTTGTATGCGGCCTGATGTTCGTGCTGCTGGCGGTTTGTCTGGCGGGCTGCCAAGAACAGGTGAATTTTCCCACGCCAGTGCTGCAGTCGATCAGCCCGGCAGAAGTTCAGGCAGGCGAGCCAGCACTGACGTTGATGATCAGCGGCAGAGGATTTACGCCGTCCTCTTCCGTGCTGTGGGCGTCGAGCGCGGTCCCGTCCGGGGCGCTGGTCAGCACGTACGATTCAGCGACCGGGCAATTGCTAGCGCAGGTGCCCGCATCCTACATTCAGAGCCCTGGACAGGCTTACATCAGCGTCGAGACGCCGCAGCCTGGCGGCGGCATCACCGCGTCGCTTACGTTTACCATTGACCCGAACCCGAGTGCGGTTCCAGAGATTACGGGTCTTACGCCCAACGCGGTTGCGGCAGGGGCTGCTGCATTCACGCTGAATATTTCGGGGACCAATTTCGTATCGAAGTCGGTGGTCCTGGTGAACGGCAACGCGCGGACGACGACGTTCGTGAACGCGACGTCGGTTCAGGCGACGCTGGGGGCAAGCGACGTGGCGAGCGCGGGAACACTGCAGATTTCAGTGTTGAATCCTCCGCCGGACGGCGGCAGTTCCAACGGTTTTGGGTTCAATGTGAATTACCCGGTGCCGAGCCTGACGTCGCTGAGTCCCACAACCGCGTTGGCCGGAAGCGCGAGTGTTTCGCTGGTGCTGACTGGCACGAATTACGTGCCGGAGTCGAAGATTTTGATCAATGGCGCGCCGCGCACGACTTCCTATTCGAGTGGGGCGCAGCTGAGCACGACACTTTCGGCTGGCGATTTAACCCAAGGCAGCATGATGCAGGTGCAGGTGGCGAATCCGGCGCCTGGCGGCGGCACGTCCAGTATTTTGACGTTTGCGGTTAATCCCACGGAAACCGCGGGGCTTCCCGATCTGGTCGACTACGCGTACAACGGCGCGCAGGCCAACAATGGGATCTGTGGAACACTCGCGGCATGTGCGGGCGGGATCCCGACCCTGGCGAGTGCTGGACCCTCTCTCAGTACGACCGGAGAGTACGTAGCGTTCGCCTCCACTTCTTCGAATCTGCTCTTGAATCAAGCGAATGCCGCGAGCGCGATATTCTTGCGTGACACATGCCTGAGTAGTACCCCGTCGTCAACTGGAGCGAGTGGTTGCCTTCCGAAGACGTTGCTTATTGATTTTGGAGTTAGCGGCGCTCTGCCGAATGGACCGGCGGATCAGCCGTCCGTGGATGGCGCGGGCGCGCACGTGGCGTACACCTCCACGGCAACAAACCTGGTGAGCTACGCGAGCGTGGACGGCGCCACACAACAGGTGTATTGGCAGCCGACATGCGTTTCGGGTTCGAGCACAACAGGATGTACAGCCACGGGCTCGATCGGAACGGCGGCGCTAGTTTCGGTAGCGCCGGATGGGATGACGCCCGGAGACGGGAACAGCTACGACCCGATCATCAGTCCAGACGGCGAATACGTAGCGTTTGTTTCGCTCGCAACAAATTTGGTGTCAGGCGTAACGGTCGACGGAGTGACGCCTCAAGTTTACGTCCGTAACACGTGCAATGCGGTTCCTCCGGCGAACGGGAGCTGCACTCCGGTGACATTTCTAGTATCTACGCCAGATGGGACGACGCCGGGAGACGGTGCAAGCTCGGCTCCGGCAATAGCGAACGACGGGCTGTTTGTGTCATTCACATCCCAGGCAACCAACTTGCTAGGGGGCGGATCGAGCTCGAAATTTAAGGGCGCTCCGGAAGTATTCGAACGATCTACGTGCGTAACAACGCTGAACGAAGTGGGCGGTACCTGCGTACCGACGACTGAGCTGATATCTTCTCCGGACCAGGTGACGCCGGCGGACGGCACGAGCGACGAATCGTCAGTTTCACAGGACGGGCGGTACGTGGCGTTTGCTTCCACGGCACAGAATTTGATCCCTGGAATCGGGCCAACGCAACAGGTGTACGTGGGCGATACCTGCGCGGGAGTTATAGTGACCAGCCCACCAGAGTGCACTGCTTCGCTCAAACTCGTTTCAACGGCAGACGGAACGACGCCGGGGAATGCAATCTCCGAAAGTCCTAGCGTGAATAGCTGCATAACAGCCACATCCGTGACGATTTCATGCGGCACCGGCCAATTCATTGCGTTTGCCACAAAGGCTACGAATCTCGGGCCGGCCGTGCAGAACGGGGTGGAAAATATCTTCGCGCGGAACACCTGTGAGGACGTAGTCGCTACGACCACCACCAACACGATCGGGCCGAGCTGCGTCTCCTACACATTTCTTGCCAGCCAACCAGCGGGCACGCTGGCTTCGCCAGCGAACGGTGACAGCATTGTCCCAAGGCTGAGCGGTGATGGACACATCGTCGGATTTCTATCATCCGCCGGAAACCTGGTGGCGAATGACACAAATGGAATTCCAGATGCATTCATCGCCAGGGCATCGCCCACGGTGAATTTGACGATCTCGCTCCCGGGCAGCGGATCCGGCAAGGTTACGGACAGCCAATCACTCGTCAGTTGCATTTTAACCACGGGAACGCAGACCGGAACGTGCTCCGCGAACTATCTCTACGGAAGCTCGGTCACGTTAATGGCAACGGCGTCGACTGGCTACACGTTCACGGGTTGGGGTGGCGACGTCACGTCAACTATGTGTCCGGCGGATACGGATACATGCACGGTGACGCTTAACGCCAGCGGCAAGATCACGGCGACCTTCAAATAGGATTCCGCTAATTGACGGCGCGAGCGGTCCGTGGGAGCCGCAAGTGGGAAATCGGAACGCCGCTTTCGCACAAGGGTGCGGGTTGGGAAGCGTGTCCCGGTTCCTTTTGGAACCGTCGTCCCCGCAACGCAGCCTTCCAACCCGCAGTGGGATCATGGCCGGATGAGAAGGAGTGGCCAATGGCTCGCCCGGGATAGATTGGCGGGTACATCGGTTTTAGTACTGCTGGGCACGGCGGATCGTTAGGTGCCTCATCGGCTGACGTTGACAATCACGTCAGCGGCTGGAGGCATACGAACGATAACTTTGGTCGTGTGATTCGAACGGATGTTGATGCGTTTAAGCCACTTCGAGAAAGCGCCTTTCGAATAGGCTTGCAGGTCATATTGGCCGGTGCGAAAGCGGGCGAACTGGAAATGGCCGTGCTCGTCGGTGTGCGTGGCGTTGGGGTGGTCGCCGAATGACGTCTGGATCGTAACGGTGGCGTGAGGCACCGGTCTGCCGTGGGCGTCGACAACCGTGCCAGCTAAGGTGCCGACGCGGACGCGGGCGTACGACGGAGTTGCGACTCCGACCAGGACGAACGCGAGAAGGAATCGAGACAGAATGCATACACGCCGATTCATAACCCCCTCCTGGAACTACGCACAAAATTGTACCGTTCCAAGGCGCATTCGCCGAAAAAGCGTGCGAGGGGTGTTGCGGAAACGCGACTGTTCTAAAGTACAGGTGGATTTCAAACCGATTACATTTTGATCGACAGGAGACCGGATGGCCCGTTACATCTCGCAGCACACCCTTGCTTGCCTGACACGCCAGGGCGCGCAACAACTTTCACAAAAGCTGCACCGCGGGCAGGAAGTGGCGGCGCGGCGGGTGCTGGTGAACATGCAGGAGGGTAAAATGCTGGTCGAGTTCGACGCGCCGAACCGAGAGACGCTGGAAGCATGGCTGGCGAAGGAGAAATTCCACTTCGATTGGGTACTGGGTGTGGAGTTGGAATCGAGCGGCGATGGAACTCTCCTGCCATGCTAATCTCGATTCCCCAGCCGACATCTGCGCCCGCCCATTGCCCCGATAGGGGAGCGGGTGTATGCTCACGGGTGAATGAGAATTCACCCACCTACGCTGGTTCGGCGCTGTTGTTGTACGTGTAGCACCGGGACGTGCTCTGGCGCGGGAAGGCTAGGAATCTAGGGAATTCCGATCTAGCTCGGTAACTTTAAAACCCACCGCCGGGAGCGATCCGGCGGTGTTTTCTGTTTTTGGGGCCAGTTCAGCGGAAGGGACGAAATGTTCAAGGAGGAACGGAAGTCATGAGCGAATATGCGCATCCGGAAGTGCTGGTTTCGACGGAGTGGGTCGCGGAGCACGGAAAAGATCCTAAAGTGCGGCTGATCGAGGTAGACGTGGACACATCCGCGTACGACCAGGGGCACATCGCTGGAGCGGTGGGGTGGAATTGGCAAACGCAGCTGCAGGACAATGTCCGGCGGGATTTAATCGACAAGGCGGCACTGGAGCAGTTGATGGGGCAATCCGGAGTATCGAACGACACGACGGTGATTCTCTACGGCGACAATAACAACTGGTTCGCCGCGTACGCGCTATGGCAGTTGAAATATTACGGGCATAAGGACGTGCGTTTGATGAATGGCGGGCGAAAGAAATGGGCGGCGGAGAAGCGTCCACTGGTGACCGAAGCTCCGAAAGTGAACGCGACGACGTATCGAGCCACTGGGCCGGATGAATCAATTCGCGCTCACAAGGAGCAAGTTGCGTCGGTGATCGATCGAAAGAACACCGGGCAGTTGGTGGACGTGAGATCGGTGGACGAATTTACAGGGAAAATTATCGCGCCCCCGGGAATGACGGAAACGGCGCAGCGAGCCGGGCACATCCCGGGTGCGGCGAATGTGCCATGGTCCCAGGCGGCGCGAGAGGACGGCACGTTCAAGTCGCTGGAGGAGCTGAAGCAGCTATATCAAGGCAAGGGCGTGACGGGAAGTGGAGAAGTGATTGCCTATTGCCGCATCGGAGAACGGAGCTCTCACACATGGTTCGTGCTGAAGTACCTGCTCGGCTACGGCAACGTAAAGAACTACGATGGATCGTGGACCGAATGGGGCAATTTGATAGGAGCGCCGATCGAGAAAGACGTGGCTGCCGCAGCCCGCTAGCGGCACGCAAATGCAACGCGCTGCGCCGATCAACGACGCAGCGCGACGGTTGATCGGGTGCAGTTCAAATCGAGAACGGCTAAGGGTCGTCGAAAGGGCCCTTGCCGCTTGCGAGTTCGGTGTTCACTTCGGCGAGGGCGTCCTCCGGAGGCCCGATGCGCTTATAGTGGCTGACGTCGATGGTTTCGTGCTGGGCGAAGGGAAACAGGAATTTGCGTCCGGCGAAGTCGTACTCGTAATGTGTAGGAAGCCAAACACCGGGCGCGACCTCCGCCTGATCGATTTCCACCTTGCTTCCGCGATACACTTTTCCAGCGATTCCAGCGACGAAGGAAATGTCGCTGGTGACCCAGGCTTCGCCACGCACGAGTTGATTTGTGGAATGGTCCACCCAGATTTTGGCAGTAACGTGCGTTAGGGCGCCCTCAAACATCGAGCTCGGATGAAATTCCGGATTAGCGCCTAGCTCGAACATATCGCACTTTCGGCCGGCATAAGTTTCACGGCCAATCCATTTCGGCACAAATGCGTCTTTCGTCGCATTTACGAATTCCGACCGCTGGCGCTCGCGTTTTTCATATTTAGCGCGGGCCGTGGCGCCCTTGGAATCGCCGGCCGAAGTCATCATCTGGAGAACATCTCTCCAAGTCCGGAGTTGCCGCTGGTAGTCTTCAGGACTGACCTCAGCGCCATGATCGCGCAGAAGGATTTTCATTGTCCCGCCGCCGGTGGGCACGACGCGGTAGACGCGATCGTCAAGCACGCGCGGATTGGAACCCGAGGAACGGTCCACGTGACGCTCGATGCGTTCGTAGAAGTTCAGGGCCTCATCGTCGGCATGCTGATTGGCAATCAGTTGTTCGCGACGCTGGCGAAGTTCGGCATTCGTAGGAGGCTGCGCACTGGAGTCGAGGCTAGCATCGTTTACCGATGAATTTTGGGCGCACGCCGGTACAACGGCAACCGCTGCTACGAGGAGCAGAAAGACCAACAGAAACGAACTGGCGCGGTACCCAATCATACAGGTCAGATTGGCGTCCTTACCGGAAACGTTGCTTGCAATTCCATCCGCTATTTTACCTAGGTTCCAAGCCGTCTGGAAAGCGTGCAGCGAAGCGCGTATCAGCGAAGCGCGCGTCGCAAAGCCGACTAGTTCAGCGGCGGGGGAGTAGTCGGCTCTTTGGGGATTGTAACGGTACTGCGTGGATCGAGGCTGGCGGTGCCATCGGGCCCGAGCACGTAGGGATAGCCTGCGGGATCGACTGGTACGCCGCCCACGAATCCGGCATCCTGCAGTGCGGCTGTTGACGCCGGGTAGTGGCCGAACTTCTCCCGATATTTGTCCGCGAGACTATCCAACTCTTGCTCATCTTGTTCTGCCTTGAGGCCCTTGAGCGTGTCGATCGCGAGCTTCCGAATTTTAGGATCGGTATGCGACATATAAATTTCAGACCAGATCATCTGCGACGTGTCGACAGATCCGCTCTTTTGATCCATACGCGCGGCCATAATTTTCATCCAAGCTGGCCCCTTGGGGGTTTTGGATCCAGCCAGATAGGCGGCGGCTGCGTGGTGGTAATCCCGAAAATGCCAGTAATACAGGAATCCAAGGTCGCTATATAAGCCCCAGACGTCCGGATTGGCAGCAATACCTCGCTTAACGAGCTTAACGGCGAGGTCAGGTCGATTTGCTCCGGCATATTGTTCCGAAAGAAACAGCGCGCCGAAGTGGTAGGCGGGCAAAAGCTTCGGGTCGAGAGTTGTGGTGATGTCGAGCAGTGGCCATAGCAAGGCGTAAGGAGAGTGGTGGGCGCCAAGGCGGCTGCCGTAGTACTGCACGGCTCGCGTCCAATACACATCCGCGAGAAGCGAGTTGTATCCTAGGCTCATCTTTGCGATCGCGGAGGGAGAGCGAAGCAGCAACTCGTCCTGAGCCTGAGCTTCGCTACGAGTGCGCGCATCGATGCGCGTTTGCAACGCGAAAAGCGCCACGAAGAGCAAGGGCACAATGACGACAGCGAGCCATAAGGAACGGCGTTGACTGGCGTTGGTCATTTCAGGTTACGCCGGGAGAACACCGCCGAGGACGCAAGCAGAAGCAGGATGATGTACATGGACGCGTAAAGCGTGTTCTGCCAAACAAGAGCGAGAGGTATGCGTTCGCCATGCGCGGCGGCGGCTATGGAATTGAAATTGTGAAAATTCGGGAGAAGGTAATACAGCACCGTGCTAGCCGCTTTGAGAAACGAGCTTTTGGTGAGCGCGCCGAAATCACGAATCTCGCCAGCAAACATGCCCGCGATGTAGATTCCAAGAGTGAACAGCGTGGACAGCATGGGGCTGGAAAAGCAGGAAAAGAAAAGAGCAATGGCGGTGACCAAAGCCAGCGACAACAAGATGAAGTAAATGGCGATCAGAATGGAGCTGTCGGAACGGAGGAACGGACGACCGACGTAGAAAAGCGCGGCTGCCAAGCCGAGGGTCATGAAAAGCGTATTTATGGCCAGCGTCAGCACTAGGCCGGCATATTTGCCGACCAGGAATTCCCAGCGGCGGATAGGTTTGGCCAGCAGGCTGTACAGCGTGCGCTTCTCCATTTCCTTGTACACCAAGCCGACGCCAATAAAGATAGCCATCACCAACCCGATCACGGAGATGGCGGAGAGGCCGAGGTTTACGATCACCAGCCGCTCAATACCGATCGAAATTTGTCCCACGAGAATCGCGGCCCCGATCATAAGAAGCGCGAAGAAAACGAGGTTATAGAGCACACGGTCGCGTACTGCTTCGCGGAATGTGTTGACGGCCACGACGCCGGGCATGGAGCTCATTGGGCGTTGGCCTCCACTGGCGCCGAGGACTCCGGCTGGCGCTCCACGAGTCCCAAGAAGTAGTCTTCCAGCGTGGGCCGAACCGGAGAGACCGACAGAATCCTGGCGCTGCAATCGCGCAACTCATCGAGCGTTCCGTACAGGTCGGCCTCGGGCAGTTGAATCCGGCAGCGTCCGCCGACGGGAGTAGCTCGCTGGGCCAAGCTGGGCGAGAGCGAGCGCCCCTCCGCAGGTTCGAACAGTATCTCCATGGCATGAATTTCGAGGGACACGATTTTGCCAGGCGCGCCAACACCTCGAAGCCTGCCCTGATGCAGCACGGCGACGCGATCGCACAGCATTTCAGCGTCAGAGAGAATGTGCGTGGAAAAGAATACGGTGCGGCCTTGCGTCTTCAGATCGAGGATGATATCGCGCACTTCGCGGCGGCCGATGGGATCGAGGCCGGACATGGGCTCATCGAGAAAGACGATCCGCGGATCGTGGATGATGGCCTGTGCGATGCCGGCGCGCTGTAACATGCCCTTGGAAAACTTGCGGAGCTGCACATCGGCGCTGGCGGAGAGGCCTACCCGCTCCAGGACGCGGGCAACGCGGGCGCGACGTTCCGCGGCGGGAAAGCCAGAGAAACGCGCGTAATAGTCGAGAAGTTCGCGCGCGGTGAGGTAATCGTAGAAATACGGCTGCTCGGGCAGGTAGCCAATGTCGCGGTGCATCCCGATGTCGTCGATGGGTCGGCCAAGAATCCGCGCAGTGCCGGACGTCGGGAAAACCAAGCCCATGAGCAATTTCAATGTAGTAGTTTTGCCGGCGCCGTTGGGGCCGAGAAAACCGAAGATTTCGCCTTCCTCAACTTGCAGCGAGAGATTATCGAGTGAGCGGCGCATGCGCTTGCGCCAAAAGCCCACGCGATAGTCTTTCGTGAGGCCGGTTATCTCGATGGCTGGACTATTCGATTCCATGATTGTCGACAAGAGCTCGCGTAACAATTTTTCGGCAGCGAAGGGTAGAAGTCAATTGAGTGTTGTTGTCTTCCAGAGCACAGGAGTAAGATGCGGCGACCGCGGTGAATTGACGCGAGGGCGAGTTTGCGTACGGGATTTGATTTTCAAGGCGCAGTGGTGCGGAGGCGGTGTACCACCATGGATAGTCGATTTCGACACTACCACCCGAACATTTTGTGGTGATGTTGCGAATTCCCCTTGACAAGGTTTTCTTGAGACACGATACTTCGCACCCAGGCTCGGGAAATAACGCGGTGAGTTCGTCGTCCTGCCCAGCGCCGACGGCGACCGCGTGTACGCCAGAGCGAGCTCAACCAAGAGAGAGCGCAGCAACTGACCGCGCCAGCAATGTGGCGAGGCTTAGCGGCGCTTTTCTCTTTTTCAGTCTAGCAGGCGGCGCACGACGGGGGTTTAGACCGCCCTAGCTAGAAAGTGCCACGTTTCCGTGTATCACCGATACACGCAACAAGACCCCGGAATACGTTTGGAGGTAAAGTTGAGTTACATCCTCCTGCGAGATCCCGGCTAATCGAACGGCTGCAGCACTGCCGACGCGGAGGCAGAACATGGCGGAAACGAGAATGGCACTAAACGCAAAAACGCAAACCGAACAGGCCACCCAGCACGGCACGGGCTTGGAATTCCGCCGTAAGTTCACCGACGGAAAAGTATCTCCCTTCGACAAGGTCGAATGGGAGCGCCGAACAGCACTCATAGGTAATGATAAAGGGCAGGTGATTTTCCGGCAGGAGAATGTGGAAGTTCCCAAATCGTGGTCGATGACGGCGACGAATATCGTCGCGTCGAAGTATTTTCACGGAAAGCCGAATACGCCACAGCGAGAGACGTCCGTGCGGCAACTGATCGGCCGCGTGGTGGATACCGTCGTGCGCTGGGGCGAAGAGGGCGGATATTTTGCGGATGCGCAATCCAAAGTCGCGTTTCAGGACGAGTTAACGCACCTGCTCGTTGAACAGAAGGTGGCGTTCAATTCGCCGGTTTGGTTCAACGTGGGCGTGCAGGCCAAACCGCAATGCTCAGCATGCTTCATTAATTCGGTCCAGGACAAGATGGAATCGATCATGGACCTGGCGAAGACCGAAGGGATGCTTTTCAAGTGGGGCTCGGGGACTGGTACGAACTTTTCGCCGCTGCGCGGCAGCCATGAAGTGCTGTCGGGCGGAGGGATTGCCTCGGGGCCGGTGAGTTTCATGAAGGGCTTCGACGCGTTCGCGGGAGTGATCAAGAGCGGCGGGAAGACGCGGCGCGCTGCCAAGATGGTGATCCTCAACGTGGATCATCCGGACATCGTGGAATTCATCGACAGCAAAAGAAAAGAAGAGCGTAAGGCGCACGTGCTGATCGAGCAGGGCTACGATCCGGCGATCGATGGAGAAGCGTACTCATCCGTGTTCTTCCAGAACGCAAATCATTCGGTGCGCGTGACGGACGACTACATGCACGCCGTGGAGGAAGACCGCGACTGGTGGACGCATAACGTGGCCGACGGCCAGACGGCGGATAAGTATGGCGCGAAGGATCTGCTCCGTAAGATGGCCGAATCGACCTGGCAATGCGGCGATCCGGGCATGCAGTACGATACGACGATCAATCGTTGGCATACCTGCAAGGCCACAGACCGGATCAACGCGTCGAATCCCTGTTCGGAATACATGTTCCTGGACGACACGGCTTGCAACCTGGCTTCCCTGAACCTGCTGAAGTTCCTGGGCTCGAACGGGCAGTTCGATACTGACGGCTTCAAGCACGCGGTGGACGTGACCATCACAGCGCAGGAAATTCTGGTAGACAACGCCAGCTATCCGACCGACCGAATCGCGCGAAACTCGCATGATTATCGGCCGCTCGGTCTTGGTTATGCGAACCTCGGAGCGCTGCTGATGTCGCTCGCGCTGCCTTACGATTCCGATGGCGGGCGCGACTACTGCGGCGCGATCACCGGGTTGATGACGGGCGAAGCGTACGCGCAATCGGCCCGCATCGCTGAGCGAATGGGAGCGTTCGGCGGGTATCTGCCGAATCGCGACTCGATGCTGGACGTGATCCGCATGCACCGCGATTCGCTGCGGCCGATCAAGGAAGAAAGCGTACAGCCGTCGCTTTTGCAAGCGGCTCGGGAGTCGTGGGACAGCGCACTGGAACTTGGTGAGAAATACGGCTACAAGAATTCCCAGGTGTCCGTGCTCGCGCCTACCGGTACGATCGGTTTCATGATGGATTGCGATACCACCGGCATCGAGCCCGATCTGGCGCTGGTGAAACAAAAGCGGCTGGTAGGCGGCGGCGTAATCAAGATCGTGAACAACACCGTGCCTCAGGCGTTGATGAAGCTCGGTTACGGACCGGAGTCGGTGGCCAAAATCGTGGATTACATCGATGCGAACGGGAAAATCGAGGGGGCGCCGGGGCTGAAGCCCGAGCACCTGCCGGTGTTTGATTGCTCGCTGGCGCCAATGGGCGGCGGGCGCTCGATTTCCTGGCGCGGGCACTTGCAAATGATGGCCGCAGCCCAGCCTTTCCTTTCCGGCGCGATCAGTAAGACGATCAACATGCCGGAAGAATCGACCGTCGAAGACATCATGGATGCGTACGTCGATTCCTGGAAATTGGGGATAAAGGCCGTGGCAATTTACAGGGACAATTCGAAGCGCTCGCAGCCGCTTTCGGCTGCCGGTAAGAAGGAACAGACAAAAGCGGTCGCGGCTCCTTCTGCAGTGACTACTCCTGGTCCGATGGCGGCGGCTGCGCTGGTGACGGCGCCAGTTGCCGCGGAGGGCGCGTCTCCAGAGCAACAAGAGCTTTTCGCACGGAGTGCAAGGCGGCGGAAGTTGCCCAACGAGCGCACCTCCATCACCCATAAGTTCTCCGTGGGCGGACACGAGGGCTATCTAACGGTCGGGAAATACGAAGACGGCGCGCCGGGCGAAATCTTCATCAAGATGGCCAAGGAAGGCTCCACGCTTTCGGGCATCATGGACGCCTTTGCACTGTCTGTCTCAATCGCGCTGCAATACGGAGTGCCGCTGCGGGCCCTAGTTGATAAGTTCTGTAATTCGCGCTTTGAACCCTCCGGCTACACTGGCAATCCTGAGATTCGCTACGCAAAATCAGTGGTGGATTACATCGGTCGATGGCTGGGTGGCAAATTCATTTCGCCGGATTACCTGGATCATGATGGAGCGGCCGCTGTGGAAGTAGTTGCGCCCCAGCCCGTGAAGGCAGCTCCGACGCGACCGCTGACGAATCAGTCGACGGAAGCCGAAACGTCCATTCGGCCGCGAGCGGCGATTGATGACGCGCCGTATTGCTCTGAGTGCGGCATGCTGATGACGCCAAACGGAAGCTGCTACAAGTGCTCCAACTGCGGCAGCACCTCTGGCTGCAGCTAGGAACTGGTTGAGGCTTTGAAGTGCCCCTCGCTTTTCGGGGACGTCTTTTTTGTTTCTGGCGCCGAATAGATCGAGACGGCTTACCGAGAAGCCGACAGCCAACGAGCAAGCTAACTCGCAGACGATGAGAGTGCGCGTAAAATAAAAAGGGGGCCCACCCAGGCCCCCGTATGCGTCCCCACCCTAAGTCCAGCTCCGGCGCGATAGAACCGGCCATCACCCCGGGTATTAAGAGACAGTCGCAGTGAGTGTATGCACGCGCCGTGCCAATGATTGAGGCGCAAGCCAGCGCACACTCCATTGGATGTGCGGCACTTACTGCATTTGACCAACTGGGCGATACAACAGCACCACCAGGAATCCGTTTTCTCAGAAGTTGTGTGGTTTTTATCTACGGTCTTTGGAAGATGGCGCGGTCGATTTACGAAATTGACGGGATCGAGTGCGGACTCCTTGCGAGCGGTATCTTTAGGATACCTTGCGTTCGACTCCAATTTCGGACTGCAGGTCTGCAGCGATTCTGGCGGCCCAACTCTGGACATCTTCGTCACGTTCGGCTTCGACCATTACGCGCGCGAGCGGTTCAGTGCCGGAATAACGCAGAACCACACGTCCGGAATTGCCGAGCGCTTTTTCGGCTTCGCTGAGCGCCTGAGACACCGCAGGCAGGCTATCGAGAGGCGGTTTGGAGCGGACGCGGACATTGACGATCTTCTGCGGAAACTCCTTCAGATCTCGAGTAAGCGTGTCGAGAGAGCCGCAGATGGAAACCAGCGAGGCGATTTTCACTGCGGTGAGCATTCCGTCGCCGGTCGTGGCATCGTCGAGAAACAATATGTGACCGGACTGCTCCCCTCCGAGATTTGCGCCAATGCGCAGCATCTCCTCCAATACGTATCGGTCGCCAACCGCGGTGCGGATCAGCCGCAGCCCCGATTTTTCGAGGGTGCGCTCCAAGCCCAAATTCGACATCGTGGTTCCCACGATCGCGTCACTCCTCAGCTTGCCAGCCGACTGGAGATAGCGCCCTGCGGCGAGTAGCACGCCATCGCCATTGACCAAGCGGCCTGAGGCCGTGGAGAAGATGGCGCGGTCGGCATCTCCGTCAAAGGCAACGCCCAGAGCGGCACCCTGGTTCACAACACACTCTTGCATAACCTCGGGATGCAACGATCCACAGCCTGCATTGATGTTGCGGCCATCCGGCTCATTGTTGACGCACACCACAGTTGCACCCAGGGAGCGAAACAACTCTGGCGCCAACTCACTTGCGGCACCGTTCGCGCAATCGAGCAGGACTTTCATTCCAGAGAAGTTCGCACCGGGCAGGACTGCAGCGCGCAAGCCGTCCAGATAATCGTGGTACAGCTCTTCCTTCCCTTCCCTGAGTTTCCCCGGTGTCACGGCGGCCCCGCCCTCGGCAGCGAGAATCACGCGTTCGAGATCGTCCTCGACGGAATCAGGGAATTTCATTCCCGAAGACGAAATCAGCTTTACGCCGTTGTCGTGGTACGGATTATGCGAGGCGGAGATTACCACTCCGGCTGCGAATCCTTCGCGGCGTACCAGCCAAGCTACTCCGGGGGTAGGTAAAACTCCCGCAGAAACCGGTTCCGCGCCGCCGACGGCTAGTCCACTGGCAATCTGCTGCGCGATGTGCGGGCCGGACTCGCGAGTGTCGCGGCCGATCAGGACGCGAGCCCGCGAACCAGCCGTGGCCGAAACTTCCTTTCCCAATGCGGCGCCAACGCGAGCCAGCGTGACATCGTCCAGCGGATATTCGCCTGGGATGCCGCGGACGCCGTCCGTGCCGAAAAGGTTTTTGCCCATGGACCTTGTTGCCGCGCGCGCACGCACGCGAATTTAAGATTTTAGCACCGCCGCGCGGGGGATAACGGAAGGTTTCAGAAAGTTTCCGGGGCGAGGTGGGCGATGGAAACATTTGCTATTGCACGCCGGGACACGAACAGGTTCGCGCGGGTCCGGCTGTGCTATGGTTTAGCGATGATTACCGCCGAAACACGGGTGGTCACTCGATCCGTCAGCGCGCGAATTATCGCCGCCGGAATCGTGATTGCGTTTTGCTACTGGGCTTCAACGGTGCTCGTCACGCTGCTCGCAGCGGTGCTAATGGCCTATTTCCTGGACCCGCTGGTCACGTGGCTGGAGGACATTCACATTCCTCGCGCACTCGGGTCGCTGCTAATCGTGCTGCTCACCCTGGCGCTGCTTGCCGGACTGGGCTGGACGCTGATCGAGCGCTTCGATCAATTCGGTCGCGATTGGCCGCAGTACCGAGCGCCGCTGCGATCCGCGGTGGCAGCGGTTGACTCTCGGCTGAAAAGCTTGGAAATGCACGTTTCGGAAATCACACCGCCGGCTGCGCACGGAGGCCGCGAACTGACGATTTCGGAATCGAGCCCGCTGCGCGATGCACTGCTTGGAAGATTAAGCTCCCTCTATTCCTTTTTATTTTCGGTCACGTTCATTCCCTTCCTCGTCTTTTTCATGCTGGCGGCAAAGCGTCAGGTGTGGCACGCGACGATGGAATTATTCCCGGTCGAGAAGCGTACGCAGGCAAAAGACACGCTTGCCGACGTTACTCACGTTCTTCGCAGTTATTTGGCTGGAACGGCGCTGGTGGCCTTGTTGCTGGTGTTGGCGAGTTGGGGATTTTTCTACGTGATTGGAATCGACTTCCCTTTCCTTGTCGCACTCATTTCAGGGCTTTGCAACATGGTGCCGTATATAGGCGCGGTAATGTCGTGGCTTCCCCCGTTGTTGGTGGGCTTAAAGCAGTTTCATAGCGTTGGCCCGTTCATCGGCATCTTTGCCATGCTTACCTTTTTTCACATTATCGCTGCCAATTTGCTGGTACCGGCGTTAGTCGGCTGGCGCGTGCGATTGAACGCCATGGCACTCACGGTCTCTCTACTATTTTGGGGTTGGCTCTGGGGAGCGATGGGGCTGATCTTGGCGATTCCGATCACCGCGGTAATCAAGGTGATTTGCGACCACGTAGACGGATGGCAGCCAGTAGGCCGCTGGCTCAGCGCGTGAGCAGCGGCCTAAGCGCGCGCACGTAACTCGTGTAGCGTCGCGACACGTTCGGCTAACGATTTCGGGTCTCCCGGTCCTTGAAACAGCCGAATAGCAGCGACCCCGAGCGCACCCGCACGCACACATTCGGCTGCGTTTCGCTCATCCACTCCTCCAATTGCGATCACAGGGATCCGAACTGCACTGCAGGCTTCCCGTAATTTTGCGACTCCTTGCGGTGGGCCGAAGCGGCTCTTCGATGGTGTATCAAATATGGGCCCGAAGATAGCGTAGCTTGCTCCCGCTGCTTCGGCTACGCGTACTTCCGCCACACTATGGCATGAGACTCCAATTAAAAACTCTGCTGGAGCATTCCCGTCGCGGCACCAACGCACCACTTCTGCCGCTGGCGCGGATTCTCGTCCCAGGTGCACGCCCGCAGCCCCAGCCGCGAGGGCGACGTCTAGCCGGTCATTCATAAGAACGCGTGCGGGATCCGGTCGGACGTCGCGGAATTGCTCTGCCACACCAATCGCCTTTGTTACTAGCGCAAGCGCTTCGCGCGAAGACGAATCCTTCTCGCGAATCTGCACCCAATCGACGCCCGCCGCAACCGCGGAACGAATCGATGAAATCACCGCGTCGCTTGGATCGGCCGCTGCCAGGCCCTTACTATCCGTAACATAGCAGACAATTGGCGCCCTGGATGCGAAAGCGATCTTGTACTTAGGATCGGGTGACAACGGAGGAAGTCCATTGGCGAATGGCTTCGAGAGAGAGCGCCACGTCCAAAACTCCCAGCCCGGAGACGGCGCCACGCACGTACGGGTTCCGCAGCACAAGGCCCAGCGCTGGATAGGTGTAAACGAAATAGTTCGTTTCCCATAGCTCAAGCCACGGCGCCAGAATCAGCGCCATTCCCAGGGCGAGCCAAAGTAGCGGCAGGATAACAATCATCACGCGCCTCATCATCGTCTTGGAATTATGGGAGATTCGCGCTGGAGTGGCAATATCTCGCCGCGTTTCGGTAAAAAAATATCGACGTGGAAATTACCGCGCGGGAAAGCGGGTATCGGCCGAATCAGTGCTTTTGCAGCATGGCGATACGGTCGGCCACGTCACGGTAATCAATGTTCATGGCGTAGACCTGGCGGAAATGGTCGAGCGCCGATTCCGATTCGCCCGCTGATTCGAGCGACAGGCCAAGGTCGTAGCGAAGCGCCAGCACCGCGTCCTGATCGAGCCCCGGAGTTTTCAACGCGCGCTCGTACCAAAGCGCTGCAATTTTCGGCTCGCCTTTATCCATAAACGAGAGCGCGAGCATCGCCGCGCAGTTCATGGAATAGGGGAACGGCTTTCCGCGCTGCACGGCTTGCGCGACTTTCTGGAACTCGCCAATGGCTTCGTCCAGCAGACCCATTTCGCGGTAGGCGATTCCGAGGTTGTAGTGCGTCTCCAGATCTTCGTCCTCATCGCTCATTTCGCCGAGTTCGCTGCGAAACTCCTGAAACACTTCGGCCAATTCATTCAAATCTTCGGCGGACGGCTCCGGCGCGGAATCGGAAGCCGCTGCGACGGGAACGGCGGGCACCACGGGTTCGGCAGGCTTTGCCGCTACGCGAGCCGGCGCCGGTGCTTTCGACGCTGCGCCAACGGGTGCTTTCGAAGC
>JBOGMW010000183.1:0-7543 GCA_050746805.1 Candidatus Acidiferrales bacterium
TGCGAAAAGTAATCGCGCGCAATGTTATCCGCCGCGTACAATGCGGGTTTGCGTGTGTCTTCCTTGGGTGGCAAGGGGGAATCATGTCTACTGCGTTTGAAAGCGCCGAGCCGTGCAGCAGTCGCCACAAATTCCGCATTCGATCGTTGCGAGCCAGCGTCTTCGTTGTGGTGCTCGCGATCTGCACAGCGACGCTGCTGTTCGCATCGGCTGCGCACGCGCAAAACAAAACGATTGCGGGAGCGTTCACGGTCGAGCGTCCCACCCTCGTTTCGCTCGGTTTTGAGTGGCGCATTTCCGGTGATGCCAATCGCAACGCTCGCGTGGACGTCACCTTCCGCAAGAAAGGCGACGCGGAATGGCGCAAGGGCCTTCCGCTGTTGCGCCTCGATGGCGAGAAAGTCACCGCCGGTATTCCGCCCGGTAGCACGCGCCATTATTTCAGTTATGTCGCGCCCAACATGTTCGCCGGGAGCTTGCTCAATCTGCAGCCAGACACCGAATACGAATGCCGCTTCGTGCTCTACGATCCCGACGGTGTAAAGGGACGCCGGGATCGCATGGTCACTGTTCACACGCGCAAAGAGCCTGAGCATGCCACGGGCGGCCACGTCTACAATGTCTATCCCTTCGGCTACAAAGGACCTAAGCAGCAGCCCGCGTTTACCGGCTTGCTCGCCGCCTATTACATGGGCAGCGACGAATCCGACCACTCCTACGTGATGCCGCCTCGCGTGCAACCCGGAGACGTCATTCTCATCCACGCCGGGTTGTATAAAGACAGTCGCTTTCATTACGGCGGCTTCGATCACAATATTCCAGCGCTTGGAACTCCGTTCGACGGCACCTATTACCTGACCGCAAGTGGTACGCCCGATAGGCCCATCGTGATGAAAGGCGCGGGCGATGGCGAAGTAATTTTCGATGGCGACGGCAATCAGGTGCTCTTCAATCTGATGGCCGCGAACTACAACTACTTCGAAGGCATCACCGTTCGCAATACGAACGTCGCATTTCTGCTGGGAATTAAAGATATCGCCGGATCAAGCGGCTTCACGCTCAAGCATTCGCGTCTTTACAATATCGGCCGCGGCGTTGAGGATAATTGGTCTGGCTCAAAGGATTTTTACATCGCCGATAATGTCTTCATCGGCCGTCACAATCCCGAAGAGCTGCAAAGCTGGTGGCGACCGGACGTTTGGGCGAAATTTCCAGGCTATCCCGCGCTGATTACCTCCGAATACGCCATCAAAATCTACGGCCAGGGCCACGTGGTCGCCTACAACTACGTCGCCAACTGGCATGACGGCATCGACATTGCCACCTACGGAGATCCCGACGGCACCCCAAATGAGAACCCGGATCGCGTGCCGGTCTCCATCGATTTCTACAACAACGATATCTACAACGTAGCCGACAACTGCATCGAGGCCGATGGCGGGGCGCACAACATTCGCGTTTTTCGCAACCGCTGCTTCAATTCCGCCGGAGGCGCACTCAGCGCACAACCCACGTTTGGCGGCCCGCTCTACTTCTATCAAAATGTGGTTTACAACACGACCACCGGCGGTCCGCTGAAACTAATCGATACGCCCGCCGGAGTTCTCATTTATCAAAACACGCTGATCGGCCAAGGCCGTCTCTTCGGCCCCGCATCCAACGTGCATTTCCTGAACAATTTGATTCTGGGCGATGGCTGGGCCGGCCCCATCTTCAATCTGAGTACGTTCACAAATTACTCGTCCTCCGATTACAACGGCTATCGCCCCAATCCCGGAGTCGACGATTCGTTCGAATGGAATTCGCCGCCATTCAGCGTCGCTGCGGATTTTTCCGCCAAGCTCGTGACAAGGCATTTCAAAACTTTGCGCGAATTTCAGCAAGCTACCCGGCAGGAACAGCACAGCATTGCAGTCGATTACGATGCTTTTGTGAATGTGCCTACGCCGGATAAAGCCGATCCGCAGCACCTCTACAATCCCGAAGATTTCGATTTTCGGTTGCGTCCCGGCTCGGCTGCGGTCGACGCGGGCGTCCCGCTTCCCACCATAAATGATGATTTCAGTGGCAGCGCTCCCGACCTCGGCGCTTACGAGTTCGGACGTCCGCTCCCGCACTACGGCCCGCGCCGTCAGCCGCTCGGCGCTCCCGAGCCTGGCGCTCCGCGCTCCGAAACCGGACCTCGGAATTGACTTTCCGCATTTTAGAGTCTGCGAGGCTCGTCGTAAGGAACTGCGCGCTGTGGTCCGGCGAAACGACGTCCATGGAAGTTTCGAAGGCGTTTCGCATCGAGGACGAATCTCAAATCGGTTTTTGGGACGCGCTAATCGTCGCATCGGCCGTGCGAGCCGGTGCCGAGAGAATTCTGTCCGAGGACTTGAACGCTGGCCAGCGAATCGCCGGGATTCTTATCGAGAACCCTTTCGCATCGGCAGCCTGACCGGCGGAGAGTGCCGCACTTGGACGCGAACCTTCTACCCTTTGGCATGTGTTAAGCTTCACCGGGAATAAGGTCAATCGGAAGGGCAAAGATGCTGCAAGCAACCTCAGTTGTCACGCCTGAGCGGTTCGAGCAAGGACTCCGCTACGCGGACTTCGTGGCGCAAGCGGCCGTTAATCGAGACAAGTTTGAGCTGTACTACAACGACTCAGCGCTGACGGCTGACGATATTTCGTTTTTCAAGAAAGCTGCCGCGCTTCCGAATGGTCCTGCAAAAATTCTCGCGCTCGCGGAAGCGTGGTGCGGAGACGTGTACCGCGAACTGCCAACGGTGGCTCGCATCGCCGAGGCCACTCGCATGGATCTGCGAATTTTCCCGCGCGACGAAAACCCCGACATTATGGACGAGTTCCTAAGCAACGAAGGAAAGTCGCGCGCCATTCCCGTGTTTGCCTTCTACACCAAAGAAACTCGCTACCTTACCCGCTTCACCGAGCGGTCCGCAGGAGCGCATATTGAACTGGCCACGACCGTGAACGAGGTCAAGTCGCAGTTGCGTCTGCCGGCAAACGCTACGTTCGGTACCGTGCCGGAAGCCGAGAAACAGGTGTTTCTTCGAGAAGTGATCAAACGAATCGCTCCTCGGTTCCCCGATTGGCGCAAGGAATCGATCAAAGAAATACGCGCGCTGCTTTCCACGGCGTCGAACATTCCAAATCACGCCTGAATCGATATTGCATGGAGGATGAATCGAGGCGCGCGCCTATGCCAGCAGTTCCCGTCGTCTACACCATCCGCGGATGCGATGCCTGCGTGAAGCTCCTGAAAAAATGGCAATCTGAAGGTATCGCCTACGAAGAACGTCGCGTTGAGTTAAGCCAGGCAACCATGGACGAAGCTCGCAAGTACGGCGACATGGTTCCCATCGTTGTCTGGCCGGATGGCAGAGTCGAGCAAGGCTTCGAAGGCACTCTCGGCTGCTTCATTTAATCTGCCTTCGAAGAAAATGGCGCACCCTAGGGGATGATTCCCGAACTCTGGCAAACCACCCAGCAGCGAGTTTTTCGCCACTTTCTTTTTAACAAGTTAACCGATAGTAACGGCGCAACGCTCCGCAACATCCGAAATTCCCTAAGCATCGAAGGGCAGGAATTGCTCGCTCGATTTCAGAAAGATGATTAAATCAGAATTCCTAACTGGAAATTTAACTCGTCGATGGCGATCTGGTAATCGTATTTCGCGCTGGCCTCGTCAATTTGTGCTTGTGTTTGATTCAACTGTGCCTGGCTTAATTCCACGATCGAACTGAGCCCTAGATTGTATCGGGACTGTGCCAAATTCAATGCGAGGCCAGCTTGTTGCAGGAGTTGCTTCGTCAGATCGAGCCTTTGGTAGGCGGTATCGGCATTCAGCGAAGCGATCCGAACGTCCTTGGCGACTTTATTTTCAAGCTCCTTGAAGTTCTCCTCAGAGGCGCGCTGGCGATAGGACGCTTCCGCATGCCGTTCAGCATATAGCGTGCCGGCAAAGATAGGAATGTTAAGGTTGAATCCTGCCGCGGCATATCGGCTCATAAGAGGAGCCTGGCGGTACGGCGTTAGACCGGCTGTTCCGACTGCACTCAAGGTTGGGAACAACAAATCTCGCTCCGCTCTGGTATACGCTCGTGCTGATTCCACTTGAAAGCGGCTGCCGGCAATTTCGGGCCGGTTGGCGAATGCCTCAGAAACCAGCTTCGAGATATCCGAGGGCGGAGGTGGCGGCAGAGGTTGATCTGCCAACTGATAGATCTTGGGAGTCGAGTAGCCCATCGAAAACGAAAGATTCGCGAATGCGGCGTTCACGTCGTTTTGAGCCTGAGCCAGTAAGAGTTTCGCCTTGGACAAGTCCACATTAGCGAAGCTGACGTCGAGACTTGATTTCAATTTGTTCTGTTCAAGCAGAGTGACTCTCTTGGCGACCAATTTTCGCTCTTTTACAGCCTGCTGAGCCACGTGCAGCACAGCCTGAGCCTGCAAAGCAGAGAAATAAGACTGGTCCACCTGCAAAACCACGTCGGCTCGCGTGGCAACTGCGTTTGATTGCTCTGATTTTGCGCCATACTCAGCGGACTTCACCAGGTTATGAGTACGCCCGAAGTCCGTAATCAGTTGATTCACTGTCAGGCCGTCGGCGAAGCGGCTATAGATGACCGGATTGTTCAGGCCGCCGGCCGTGATCCGGCTGCCGTTTTCAGGCTCCACGCCGGTTGCACTGCCGTATACGTGCGGAAAGTAATCGGAGCGGACTTCGCCAGTAACACGTTTGGCTGCTTGCGCCGTGTACATTTCAGCGCGCAAACGAGGTCGATTCTGAATCGCAATGGCTTTGGCCTGCGCAAGCGTCAACTGCGGAAGCGCCGCAGCCCCTGCCGTTTTCGAAGGTACGGGCGCAGCCTGAGCCCAAGCCGGGGCCATGAAGGTCCCTGTAAGAACGATCACTGTCAACGGAAGACGAGTTTTCATCGACTCTCCTGCGGGGCGGGATTTGGTTCCGTGAGATTTTTCTTTGCATACACTAGGACGTACGCTGCGGGAACGATGAACACCGTCAGCACGACTGAAACAACCAGCCCTCCAATGATCGTCCTGGCCAGCGGCGCGTATGCCTCGCTGCCTGTGCCAAGCTTCAGCGCGAGGGGAATCAGCCCGATCACGGTTGCCAGCGAAGTCATCAAGATCGGGCGCAAGCGGATCCGGCAGGAATGGATGATCGCATCTTCAAGCGTTTTACCTTCTCCTTCAAGCCGGTGTGCGAATTCGACGATCAAAATGCTGTTAGAAACTACGATTCCCACCATCATGATCACGCCCATCAGCGACATCACATTCAGCGTAGTGCCCGTGAGGTAAAGGATCAGCAGAACGCCAGTCAGCCCCGGAGGTACCGCCAGAAGGATGAGCAGCGGATCGATGAATGAACGAAACTGCGCCACGAGAATCAGATATAGGAGCACAGTGGCCAGCACCAGACCAATGCCAAAGCTGATGAACGAAGCACGCATGCTCTGAACCATCCCGCGCAAATTCACCTGCACACCCGCCGGCATTTTCGTGTGCGACAAAATCCGCGTGATTCCGCTCGCTACCCGTCCCAGATCCTCCGTCGCCGGCGTCACGTATATGTCGATCACCCTCTGTATCTGGTAGTGATCGATTTCCGTTGGCGAGTTCGTGCGGGTGACGCTGGTCACCTGATCGAGAAGCGCCGTCCCTTCCGCGCCGTTCGCATGCAACGGAATATCGCGGAGATCGACTAGGTCGTGAATTTGCGTCTCGGGATACTGCACCGTCAGCATGTAGTCGTTGCCGGTTCTTGGATCGATCCAGTAGCTCGGCGCAATCATGCCGTTCGAAGTCAACGATGTGATCAGGTTGTCGATCACTTCCTTCTGATTCATGCCCAGTTCACTGGCCCGCTCGCGATCGATATTGATTCGCAGGGCGGGATAATTCATGTCCTGTGGAATGAAGACGGTGTTGACGCCGGACAGTCGTCGAATCTTGGCCGCCAGAGTCAGCGCGCTTTGATAATCCTTGGCCAAATCAGGGCCGCCCACCTGGATATCGACGGGTGCCGGAAGCCCCTGGTTCAGAATCGCGTCAACCATCCCGCCGGATTGAAAAAATGTGCTGAGTTGAGGCATTCTCGTCCTGAGCAAATTTCGCATCCGGTCCATGTACTGGTAGCTGCTAATTTTATGGTCGTCCTGCAGAGCGACCTGCACGGTGGCGGTGTAAGGACCGGCGTTCGAGGTGTAGATAGAAGAAAACCCCGGAATCACACCGATATTTGAAACGATCATTTTCAGGTCGCTCTTTTGGACTGTCTGGTGAACTAGGTTCTCCACCTGTTTCACTTCCTGATTCATTACTCCCAGTCGCGTCCCTGAAGTTGCCTTGAGGTTCATGACGAACTGTCCCGCATCGGTTCTAGGAAAAAACGCAAGCCCAAGAAAGGGATAGATGCCGAGGCTCAGTACGAAAATTCCCCCGATCGCTAGCGCCGTTGTCCACGGGCGCACAACTACCCGACGTACAGCCCGCTCATAGACATTCAAAACCGCGCCAAAGCTTTCGCTGAACCATTCGTTGAATCGGAACGCAAAGGATCTGTGTCCCTTGGCGTATTTTGGGGAATGAAAAGATTCCTCGAATTCCACTTCTCCTTCGGGAAGGGCCTTGATCCAACGGGCGCAGAACAATGGCACAACGTTCATCGCCACGAAATAAGACGCAAACAGCGATAGAATCACGGCCAACGCCAGCGCGGAGAAAAGGAATCTGGCTACTCCGTAGAGAAAAGTGACCGGAAAAAAGACAATAGCGGTCGTCAACGTGGCGGCCAGCACTGCCAGGGAAACTTCCTGCCCGCCCTTTTCCGCCGCAACGACCGGCGGCTCTCCGGCTTCCATGTGGCGGAAAATATTCTCGAGCACGATCACCGAGTTATCAATCAAGCGGGAAAATGCAAGCGCCAAGCCGGCCAGAACCATCGTATTGATGGAGCTTCCGCCAACGTAGAGCGCTATGAAAGCAGCAAGCACTGAAAGAGGTATGGACAGCGATACAGCAAGCGTCGCGCGTAGACTCCCCAAAAAAATCAGCACCATCAGCGCCGTCAGCACCAGCCCAATTCCGCCTTCGTGTAGCAGGTTCTCGATCGCGCGTTTCACGAACAAGGACTGATCGAACGCAACCTTGGCGGAAAGTGCTTTGGGTACACCGTAGAGGTGAGAGACCACCTTACGGACGCCGTTTACTACAGCAATTGTGTTGGTATCCCCGCCTTGCTTAAGGACGGGTAAATACGCGGATCGCTCGCCATCCACTCGAACGATATTCGTCTGAATCTCGGCCGCGTCTTTGGCAGTTCCAATGTCTCCGATGGTAACGGTATTGTCTCCCCAATGTTTCACGGGAACATCGTTGATATCAGCGACATTTTGGAGTTGGCTGTTGGTGTAGATGTTGTAATCGAAGGGGCCAATTTTGGCGTCGCCGGCCGGCAGGATCAGGTTGGAGGAGTCCACCGCGCGAACCACGTCCATCGGGCTTAGGCCAT
>JBOGMW010000184.1:0-3977 GCA_050746805.1 Candidatus Acidiferrales bacterium
CACCGCTAGTGAGACTTCCTGGCCACCTGTTTCTGCCGCAACGACGGGCGACTCTCCGGCTTCCATGTGACGGAAGATGTTTTCGAGTACGATTACCGAGTTGTCGATCAAGCGAGAAAAGGCCAGCGCCAATCCTGCTAGAACCATCGCATTGATGGAACTTCCGCCGACGTAGAGCGCGATGAACGCTGCTAAGGCGGAAAGCGGTATCGACAGAGAAACGGCCAGGGTCGCGCGAAGGCTCCCCAAAAAAATCAGAACCATCAGCGCGGTCAGCACAAGCCCCATTCCGCCTTCGTGAAGCAGATTTTCGATAGCGCGCTTGACGAATAACGACTGGTCGAAAGCCACTTTGGCGGAAAGCACCTTGGGTACGCCGTATAGGTGAGAGACCACTTGGCGGACGCCGTTTACGACGGCAATCGTGTTGGTGTCTCCGCCCTGCTTCAGGACGGGAAGATAAGCGGATCGCTCGCCATCCACACGAACGATATTCGTCTGAATCTCGGCTGCATCTTTGGCGATCCCAATATCGCCGATGTTAACGATCTTGTCCCCAAGGTATTTGACGGGAACATCGTTAATATCGGCGACGTTTTGGAGCTGGCTATTGGTGTAGATGTTGTAATCGAAGGGGCCGATTTTGGCGTCGCCGGCCGGCAGGATCAGGTTCGAGGAGTCCACCGCGCGAACCACGTCCATCGGACTTAAGCCATACGCTTGCAGCTTAAGCGGATCGACGTACACCATGATCTGCCGGTATTTGCCGCCAAACGGAGGTGGAACCGATGCTCCCGGCACGGTGGCCAGTTGGTTGCGCACCGCAAATTGCCCCAAGTCCCGCAACTGCGTCTCGCTGAGTCCCTTGCCCTTCAGCGTGATCAGGCACACCGGAAGGCTCGAAGCATCGAACTTCAACACTACGGGCGGGAGCGTTCCCGGCGGCAGCCGCCGCAGATTGGCCATGGCCAGATTGGAAATCTCGGTGACGTCGGAATCGGCATTGGTGCCGGGCTGGAAGAAGATCTTGATGATGCTTACCCCCGGCAGGGAACGCGACTCGATATGCTCGATGCCGCTCCCTAGGGTGAAGAAACGCTCGAAACGCCCGGTGATTTCGGTTTCGATATCTTCGGGAGGCATGCCGTTGTAGAAGGTGGCAACGACCACTTCGGGAATGTTGATGGGCGGGAAGAGATCGACGGGCATGCGCGCCAAAGAACTCACTCCGACTACGGCCAGAATGAGGCACACCACGACGATCAGATACGGATTCCGAATTGCAAACCGCGGCACTACAGAACCTCCCTCGAAGAGAGCGGCACAGGCTTCAGTCGGAAGATCATTGTGTGACCCGGCATGCGCTCGCTGCCATAGTTAGTCGGTCCCTACCCCCGCCGCCGGTTGGTTCAAAACATCTGTGTCATCTGCGCGTGAATGCACCCAGACGTAAGCAGCAGGCACGATGTACAGAGTTGCCACAAAAGAAACTGTTAGTCCGCCGATGATAGCCAGCGCCAGCGGCGCGTAGGCTTCGCTTCCCGTCCCTAGTTTCAGCGCCATCGGAATCAGGCCGACCAATGTGGCAAGCGATGTGAGCAGTACCGGACGCATCCGCACGCGGCAGGCGGTGATTGCTGCTTCGCGCACCTGCATGCCCTTTTCCCGCATCCGCTGCGCGTATTCGACGATCAGGATGCTGTTGGAAACGGCTATCCCGACCAGCATTACGACTCCCATGAGCGACATGACGTTGAGGGTTGTGCGGGTCAGGACTAGCGTGCAGATAACGCCCACCAGGCCGGGCGGTACCGCAAGCAGGACCAGCAAGGGGTCTTTAAACGAGCGGAACGACGGCACCAGCACGAGGTACAAAAGCAAGACCGCGAGTGAAAGGCCGAATCCAAAGCTGACGAACGAAGAACGCATTGCCTGAACCATGCCGCGAAGGTGCACTTGAACGCCTTGCGGTAACGTGGTTCGCGCCAATACCTTTTGGATCGACGATGCCACGCGGCCCAAATCCTCGCCACTAGGCGAAACGTAGACGTCCATGACACGCTGAATCTGATAGTGGTCGACTTCGGTCGGAGACTCGAGTCGAGTCATGCTGCCTACATCGCCTAGCGTGGTGACTTGTTTTTCGCCTGTTCCGCGCAGGGGAATGTCTCCGAGATCGGAAAAATTCCTCACGGCGTCCTCGGGATATTGCACGGTGAGCATGTAATCGTTGCCGCTCTTCGGGTCGATCCAATAGCTCGGTGCGATCATTCCATTCGAAGTGAGCGCGGTGATGACGTTATCGACCACTTCCTTTTGGCTCAAGCCAAGCTCGCTCGCATGCACTCGATTTACGTTCAAGCGCAATGACGGATAGTCGAGATCTTGAGGAATGTAGGCATCGCTTACGCCAGGGATCCTGCGGATCTGCTGAGCGATTGAAATGGCGGTCGAATAAAGCTGACGTTCGCTATTGCCGCTGACTTGAACGTCAATCGGAGCAGGCTCCCCGAAATTGAGCACCGCGTCCTGCAGACCGCCGGACTGGAAGAAAACGCTGACCTGGGGAAGTTCGGACGCGATGCGCTGGCGCACAAGGTCCATGTACCGATAGCTGCTGACGCGATGACCCGAAGTCAGGGCCACCTGCACCGTTGCCGTGTGCGGTCCCGAGTTGCTCGTATAAATCGAGGAAAATCCGGGCGTCACTCCGATATTCGAGACCACCATCTGCAAGTCGTGTTTGGACACGACTTGGCGGACAATGTTTTCAACCGACCTGGTTAGTTGAGTCGTATCTTCAATGCGAGTCCCCGAGGGCGCTTTAAGGTTAATGACGAATTGCCCCGCATCTGTGCGCGGGAAAAATGCGACCTGCAACAACGGGTAAAGGCCAAAGCTGAGAACGCACAGCGTCAGAACGCCGCCAACCAAGCGCACCGGGTGCTCCAACGTTTTTCGCACCTGCCGCTCGTAGCGGTCCAGGCCACGATCGAAGCTCTTTTGGACGTAGGAGTTGAACTTCGCGGCCCACGAGCTTCCGAGGCTCTGGCGTACGACCGTGGCGTCGGGTGCTTCTGCGGCCGATCTTCCCTTTAGCAGCTTGGCGCAGAATAGAGGCACCACCGTCAATGCGATTCCGTACGACGCGAAAAGCGCCAGCACTGCCGCAATCGCCAGCGCCGAGAACAAAAATCGGCTAACACCATACAGAAATGTCACCGGAGAAAACACCACGGCCGTCGCCAACGTCGCTACGAGAATGGGCGTGGCGACCTCTTCGCCGCCCTTCCGCGCCGCTTCTTCCGGTGGTTCTCCCGCCTCGATGTATCGGAAAATATTTTCGAGGACAACGACAGCGTTGTAGATCAATCGCGAAAATGCTAACGCGATTCCGGCGAGAACCATGGCGTTTACAGAGCTTCCGCCGAAGTAAAGCACGAGGAAGGCCGCCAGAACGGATAGCGGTACGGATAAAAAGACTGCGAACGTGGCGCGCAAGCTTCCCAGGAAGATCAAGACGAGAAGACAAGTCAGAAACAATCCAAGCGCGGCGGCTACAACGACGGTTTCGATCGCGCCCTTCACGAAACGTGATTGGTCGAAGGCGACGCTCGCCACGAGCTGTTTAGGTACGTCGAATAGGCGCGAGATTACTTTCCTGACGCCTTGAACCACGGCAATGGTGTTGGTGCCGCTCCCTTGCTTCAAGATCGGCAAATAGACCGCTCGTTGTCCGTCTACCAGTACGACGTTCGTTTGAATCTCGTGCGAGTCCTCCGCCTGCCCCACATCGGAGACCGTGACGGTTTTGTTGGACACCGTTTTGAGAGGAAGCTGGTTAATTTGCGCGACATTTTGGAGTTGGCTGTTGGTGTAGATGTTGTAATCGAAGGGGCCAATTTTGGCGTCGCCGGCCGGCAGGATCAGGTTGGAGGAGTCCACCGCGCGAACCACGTCCATCGGGCTTAGGCCAT